>NZ_CDXDOS010000117.1:2207-10481 GCF_978021245.1 Frankia sp. CoBUL1 | reverse complement strand
CTGACCGGGGCCGAAGCCCCAGCCCGGCACCCCGGCAATCTCGATGGCCGACCGGTCGTCGAGGTTTCCGAAGGTGCCGGGTGCGCCGTAAATAGTCAGCAGGTTCCTGGGCAGGCCCGCCACCGCCCCGGCCGGCATCGACGGCCCCACGGTGACCCCGCCGACCGGTGCCGAGGGTCGGCTCAGCGGCAGGTCACCGGAGGATGTCGGGCCCGAGGACGAGGAGAGCAGGCGCGCGGCGACGAGGGCACCGGCGGATGTCGCGCCGAGGCCCACGGCCGTCGCAAGCAGGCGGCGGCGAGTGACGGCGAGCGGCGAACGCACCGACCCCGACGACCCGGGAGACCCCGACGACCCGGGAGACCCGGGCTCACCGCCGTCCGCGTTCGGACGGGTCTGGGCTGGCATCAGCGGTGGCCTCTCCGCGCGGGGTGGGCAGGGACTCGTCCGGCAGAGGAACTCCTCACACCCGGGCCGGGACCCCCTCGCCGGGTTGGGGGTTGGGTAGCCCCATGTCCCCCGCCGGCCGCCGGTGCGCCTCGGCGGCCCGCGCCGACCGGCGGTCGGTGTGATGCAGCTGGACCACGAGCAGGCCGACCGCGAGTGCGGTCACCGACTCGGCGGCGAGCGCGGCGGTGGCCGTGGCCATCGATCCGCCGCCGGCCGAGACGAGCGCCCCAGCCGTCGCCACCGTGGCGACGGCGAGCACGCCGACGACCCGGCGCACCCCGGCGCCGAGCAGGTACGTGGTGAACATCAGGGTGACGGCCAGCAGGGTCATGCTCAGCGCGAGCACCGACAGCGCGGAGGCGGCGGCGGTGAGATGCGCCCCGAAGACGAGTCCGATCAACCACTTCGCCGCGAACAGACCGAGCCCGGCAAGGAAGAGCCCGGGAGCGACGACGAAGACCAGCGCCACGACCAACGTGCCCCCGGCGGGGCGTCCCTCCTTGCGCCGTCGTGCCGCCTCGGGCAGCAGGAAGTTCGCGACCGCCAGCCCGATGAAGACCGGTACCCTGCAGGCCGTCGAGATCGCCGCGTAGCCGCCGACCCCGGAGGAGCCCAGCCAGCCGACGATGACGACGTCCATGTTCTGCAGCAGGGCGAGGGGGATCAGCGCGCCGAGGGCGACGGTGGTGTCGGCGATGACGCTCTGCCGGGCGCTGGCGCGTGGCGCCGGGATCGGCAGCGGAATCGGCCCGGTGGCCGGCGGTGTGCCGTCGTCAGGCAGCACGGGCGCCCCGCGCCGGAACACGGGCGGGCGCGGCAGCCGCGGGGTGCGCGTGACGGCCCACCGGGCGTGCTCGGCGCCGACGACGACGCCGAGCACGATGCCCAGGCCCGCGCCGTTCACCCCGAGCCCGCCCAGCACGAGCACGATCACCAGGCCGATCCGGACGAAGCCCTCGACCACGAAGTTGACGGCGAGGCGCGGATAGGCCCCCCTGGCCTGCAGCAGGCCGCGTTCGACGCACAGCAGCGTCCACAACGCGGCACCGATGGTCGCCTCGGCGATCGCGAGCGGATGCGGATAGGACATCAGCGCGGCCACCGGCCGGCACAGCACCACCGCGACGATCGCGGAGATCGCGATGCCGACGCCGCAGGCGCCCCGCAGCCGCCGGATCCAGGACCACTGCTCGCGCCGGGTGCCCCCCGGGCCGGACGTCTCGTGCTGCACCACGGCGATCAGCAGCGCGTTACCCGCGACCGAGAGGATCAGGAAGATGCTGACCTGCACCGACACGGCGCCGTAGGAGTCCGGGTCCAGCGACCGGGCGACGATCAGGTTCATCAGCAGGTTGCACCCGTTGACGAGCATGCCGGCGACGGCCAGTGCTGCCGGACCGGCCAGCAGGCCCGTCACAGCCTCACGCGAGGGCTTCGCCATCAGCCTCCCCACCGGGAACGGGACACGTCGAATCACCCACAGCGGAACACCGGCCATGGTAGGTGGCCGACGATTTTCCGACATCGGTAGGTTGCAGGCGAACCTTGCAGACGAACATGGTAAGCCCTGGCGAGCGGAACGAAACGGAAGGAATGCCACCGGTGACGGGAACTCCCAGCGTGACGCCCCCGGGAGGATCGACACACCTCGGAGGGTCCCGGGAGCGCCGGTACCTGCCCACTCTCGCCGGCCGGCACGTGGTGTTCCTCAACTGGCGGGACCGGGAGCATCCGCAGGCCGGCGGGGCGGAGTTGTTCTGCCAGTCGATCGCCGAGCGGTTCGCCGCGGCCGGTGCCCGGGTCACCCTGCTGACCTCGCGGGCCACGGAAGGTGAACGCCCTGGTCCGCCCGTCGCCGAGTCCGTTGGCGGCGTCGAGGTGCGCCGCGGGGGCGGGACCTTCGGCGTCTATCCGTCGGTGCTCGCCCGGCTGGCCAGCCTGGGCCGGGCCAGGCACCGCGTCGACGCCGTCGTCGACTGCCAGAACGGGATCCCGTTCTTCAGCCCCCTGGTGCTGCCGGCGAGCACCCCCGTCGTGCAGGTGCTCCACCACGTTCATCAGAAACAGTTTCCGTTGTACTTCCCCGGGCCGGTCGCCCGGGTGGGGCAACTGCTGGAGGCGCCGGGCAGCCGGTGGGTCTACCGGCACCGACCGGTGGTGGTCGTCTCCCCCTCGACCCGCACCGAGGCCCGTGACATCCTCGGCCTGCCCGGCCCGCGCTTCCTGGTCCCCAACGGGGTGACCACCACGACCGCCGGGGCCACCACGTTCACGGGCCCGGCTGGCGGCGGGCCCGCAGGCTTGGATGGCGGGCCCGCAGACTCGGATGGCGGCCCCGCGACGACGCCCACCATCGTGTGCGTCGGCCGGCTCGTGCCGCACAAGCGGCTCCACCTGCTCCTCGACGCGCTGCCCGCGCTGGTCGGGGCGCATCCCGGGCTCACCGTCCACATCGTCGGCGACGGCCCGGACCGCGAACGGCTGACCGCCCGCGCGGTTGCCCTCGGGCTGACCACCCCCGGTGCGGTGACCACCACCGACCCGGGGGCGGCTCCGGGCTCGGGAGGCACGACCGAGCGGGACGGTGACGCCGTGCGCTGGCACGGCTACAGCGATGCCGCCACCCGCGACCGGCTGCTTTCCTCGGCCTGGCTGACGGTCAACCCCTCGCATGGTGAGGGCTGGGGGCTGTCGGTACTGGAGGCCGCCGCCCTCGGGGTGCCCGCGGTGGCGTTCCGGGTCCCGGGGCTGCGCGACGCGGTCCGGGACGGGACGACGGGATGGCTGGTCGACAAGGGCGAGCCGCTGGAGAAGACCCTCGACGCGGCGCTACGGCTACTGGCCGAGCCGCCCGCGGCGGCCGAGCTGCGCGCGGCGGCCCGCGCCTGGGCTGCCGGGTTCACCTGGGACGCCAGCGCCGAACTGCTGGCTCGGGTGGTCACCGCCGAGATCGACCGACTGGCCGGCCCGGCGGCGAAGCGGGCCGAAGCAGGAGAACAAGGCCGCGCGCCGCAGCGGGGTCGGGGACCGGATCGGGGCCTGGAGCGCCGGCGCCGGGACGATGACCTCACGCACGCCCGCTTCACCCTGCCGGTCGGCACCTCCCGCCCGGCGTTGCGCCGCACGGACCTGGTGTACCGGCCGGATCCGACCGGCCCGGAGATGATCGCGCTCCTCTACGGCGCCGGCCCCGCCGCCGCACGCACCGCCCTGGCCCGGGCCGGAGTCGGGGTCGGCGCGCTCGCCGACCTGCGACTACGCCCGGCGACCGGCGAGGACCTGCTGTTCGCGGCCAGCCGTGACCTGGCGGCATCTCCCCCGGATCCGGGTCCCGGTCCGATCCCGACCGACAACCGGGACGATCAGGCGAAGGCCGGAGCGCGACGAGCAGCCTCGAACATGCTTTCCACGGAGCTGGCGGGAAAACCAGGTGACCGTTGATCGGGACGGTACCCAGGGGGCTGTCAAGTTCTCGGCTCCGTCACCACCGAATCTGCGACAGAGCCAAGTTCCCTGTGTGCGGGGCTGCGGAGGTCTTCGGGGTCATCGGCGGACAGCGGCAATGCGCCGACGATCGTCGCGGCCGTCAGCCGCTCACCGGATAGCCGCCTCGGCGGCGGGTCGCCGGGTGATGCACAGATCGGCCCGGGCCAGAACGGCCGGCATGTTCCGGATCGCGTCGCGGTCCCGATCACGGTCCTCTTCGGTCAGCTCCTCCCAGTCCACCATGGACGGGTGACGCTTGTCCGGGCCGAGGTCCTCGCGCACCGGACCGTAGGAGTAACCCTGCCGCTCCTTGTGCTGCCGCCACCGGTCGTGCTCGGCCCGGGCAAGCTCCTCGACCTCGGCGGCGGACAGCGAAAACGGATCGACAGCCGGATCGACGTCCTGCTCGGCCGGTGTGCACACCCAGCCACGGTTACGCAGCACCGTCTCGTAGTGAACCGCCTGATCACGGTTGGCTTCCCGCAGCGCCTCGGAGAGCTCCGCCCAGGGCCGCAGTCCGGGCCTCGATCCGGCCGCGTGCCGTTTACCGAGCTCATGCTCCAGATAGCGGTCGTGGATCGCCCGCGCCAGCAGCTCCACCAACTCCCCGTCGCCCAGGACCGACGGCGTGCCGCCGGCGCCGCCATCCCCGCCCACCGCATCGGCCCAGGCCGGGCGCGAGGCCCCGATCGGCCGTAGAGCATCCACGCGGACTCCACGCACGGCACTCACGGCGCTCACGGCACGCATGGCACGCATGGCACGCATGGCACGCATGGCTGTGATCATGACCGGATGTCTCCCTCAGGAACAGACGGTGGACGACGTCCGAACAATCGGCGCCACGAAAACGCTAACCGAGTCCCTTGCTGTCGATATAGGGATTGCGAGTCCTATGCCCGACATCGGACCCGGCTCGGGCGCCGAAGTCGGCGCCGGCGCCCGAGCCGGCGGGACGGTCCCAGGCCCGCCCGGCCAGCGCGGCCAGCACCGCCGCCAAGACCAAGGCGCCGAACACCTGGACCAGCGGCCCGAACGCCCCCTGCCCGGATCCGGGCTGGCTGCCGGGCTGCGCCGCCACCCCGATTCCCGCGCCAATCATGGCGACCGCGGCGCAGCGGCCCCCCGCCGCGGGCCAGCGCCGACCGACCAGGACGAACACCGGTACGGCCAGCGCCACCGGGCCCGCCACCAGCGCCACCGCCAGCATGGCGAGCACCGTCCACCCCACACCGGCCACCGGCGGGGACACCGTCGCCCGGCCCAGGCGGCGCGGCCTCAGCAGCGCCGGATAGCCGTTCTCGTCGGATCGTGGCCGTAGCCGGAACCGGGCGGGCAGCACGGCGAGCACGACCAGCACCACGACCAGCAACAGCCCCACCACGAGGTTGCGGCGGTATTCCGCACCGGGCGCGTTGTCGATGACGATCGTGCCGCCGGTGCCGGCCGGGACGATCCAGCCCTGCTGCCAGCCGTCGAGGCGCAGCGGGGTCAACGCCACGCCGTTCAGCTTCGCCGTCCACGAGGAGTTGGCGTTCTCCCGGACGGCGAGAAAGGCGCGGTCACCGGCGCCGATCTGGACCGTCCGGTGTTCCGCCGTCCACTCGTGCACCGTCGTCGCCCGCGGCGTGGCCGCGCTCACCTGGGCGCCCGATCCGACCAACGCGATCGCGTCGACGAGGATGGAGGTCGGTCCCTGGTCGACGCCGAGCAGGTGCGGCCCCGCCGAGAGCCGCAGCGTGCCGCCGTCGGTGCACAGCGACACCCGCACCGGCCGCACCGAGGTGACGTCGCTGTCCCGGCCGGAGATCCGCAGGGGGTAACGGGTCCCGTCGACGACCAGAGTGGGGCCCTGGCCGCAGTCGATCAGCAACGGAGTATCACCTGCTGGGGGTGTCCCCCGCGGCGGGGGGATGAAGCTCGCCGAGCCGCTCATCGTGAAGGTCATGTCCCGGGGCACCTCGAAGCGCCGGGACAGCGCCAGCTCCTCCGAGCCGCCGAACGGCTGCGCCGGGTCGACCCGCTCCCGGGCCATCGAGAAGGCGACCAGCCCCCCGTCCGGCGCGGCGAAGCGCCGGGCCACGTCGGTGGGGAGCTGCGCGTAGTGGCGGAAGGTGGCCCCGGGGATGGTGATCTCCCGAATACCGGCGCCGAGGGTGTCGTCGGTCTCCTGGCCGACCCGCGCGAACGTGATGCGGTACCAGCGGCTCGGCCCCGCTGGGACGGCGAGGCGCTGGATGTCCTCCACCGGACGCACCTCGGTGACCACCGAGCCCGCCTCGCTGGACACCCGCAGCGCCTCGACGGCCGGCCGCCACGAACCCTCGGACAGCAGCCGCACGTCGAGGTAGGGCACGGTCATCCGCCGGCCGGCATCGAGCTGGATCCACTGCCCGGCCGACGTCGTGCCCTTCGTGCGCTGTGCCGTCCACGCGGTCGCGGCGAAGCCGTCGACGGCCGCCGGTGGCGCGAGGTCCGGCGCGGCGAGCAGGTCGTAGCCGTAGGAGGACGCGGTGACGGACATGCCGCCGACGTAGCCCGCGACCGTCTGGTGGCCGGCGACGTCGGCCTCGGCCCACTGGTGGGGCTCCCCCGTCTTGCCGACCGCGGTGCCGGTGGGCCCGAGGAGGTACGAAGCGGCGTCGTGGACGAGTCCGAAGGTGCTGTCGCGCCGGGTCAGGGTGTCCGTGTCGACCCAGGCGGTCGTCGGGCCGATTACCTCCCCCGGCGCAACCTTGATCGCCGCCGGGCTCGTCGAAGGCGCCACGGCGGCGGACGGATCGGCGCGATCCGCGGCGAGGTCCGAGGCGAGCACGGCGGCCCGGTCGCTGCTCAGCAGGCCCTGCCCCGCGAGCTGCACCGTCGCCTCGGGGCCGCCGGAGACGACGACGGCGGTGTCCGCTGGGTAGGAGCCGACAAGCTTCGCGCCGCCCGGGACGGTCCAGACCTCCAGCGCGGGTACCCGCGCGGCCGGGTTGCGCAGCTCCGGGACGAGCCGCTCCTTCGCCGAGGCGCGCGCCGGCACCTGCGGGCCGAACGCGGCGGCCAGGGTGAGACCGGAGGAACGCAACGCCCGGTGGAGCTCGTCGGTGGACGGGGGGACGTCCCAGTTCTTCTGTTCCAGGTCGTTGCGGAGCAGGATCTGGCCGATCCCGGCCCGGGCCAGTGCCGGGGCGAGGCCCGCGGCGGACCCGGTGGCGAGCTGGTGCTCGATGCCGTCCATCAGCCGGGTCACGCCCGTGCCACCGAGCGGGATCAGGCCGCGGACCCCCCACGGCGTGCGGGCCAGCCACTGCAGCGGCTCGTCGAGCGGCCGGCCCCACTCGTACTCGGCGAACGGCGAGCCGGGCAGCACCAGGGCCCGGCCGTCCTGGGGATGGGCGGCCAGCCAGTCCGCGGCGGCCACCCAGTAGTCGGGCACCCGGGCGAACGGCCGGGGCTGCAGCGCCCTGCCGGCGAGCGCTGGCGTCATGCCGCAGACCAGCGCGGCCACGGTCAGCACGACGGGGACGTTCACCGCGGCGGCCACGATCATGTCCGCGGTCCTGCCGTGCCGGCGGGAAGCCTCGCGGGTCGTCCATCTCCGCACACGGGCGGCGAGACTGACAGGTCGGACCGTCAGGGCGTGCGCGATCCCCAGGGCTATCGGCAGGCGCACCACCGGCTGGAACTTGTAGACGTTGCGCAGAAAGCCCAGCTGGTCACCGAGCAGGTCCCGCACCACGCCCGCCAGCGGGCTGCCCGGATGCCCCGGATAGGCCGCGGCCACCGAGACCGTGCCGGCGGCCAACGTCACCAGCAGGAACCGGCGGGCGGGCAGATCGGCCCGGGACAGCCCCCACAGCCCGATCGCCGCCACGGCTGCCGATCCGATGATCGGCACCGGCCGGGACACGTACTCGGTGGCGGCCGGCAGCCAGGGCCTGGGTAACTGGACATACGCCAGCCAGTCCGTCGCGCCGCGCAGGGCTTCCGCCACCGACGTCGTCGCCGTGGTCGTCTGGGCGGTCTCGGTGAACGCGAGGAAGTTCAGCCCGTAGCGGCCCTGCACCATCAGCGCCAGCAGCCACCAGGCCGAGGCGAGGATGACGGCGACGACCCACCAAGCCCGCAGCGCCCAGGCCCGGCGGGTGCCGCCGGCGAACACGAGGACCACCGCCGGACAGAGCAGGACGCACAGCGTGACCGTCGCGTTGATTCCGCCGGTGCCCAGGATGGCGAGTCCGGACAGGGCGGCCGCCCGTCGCGGGGACAGCCGCCGGCCCGGGTCCAGGGCGGGATCGTCAGCGGCATCGACATCATCGGCCGCCGTGGTACTGATGGTCGTGGTGGCGGCCG
>NZ_CDXDOS010000117.1:0-1824 GCF_978021245.1 Frankia sp. CoBUL1 | reverse complement strand
CGGCGCCGAAGGCGCCGTCCGGACGCAGCGCGAGGATGAGCGGCAGGGTGATCCACGGGAGCATGGCGGCGCCCGCAAGCGCCACGGAAGTCGCCCCGATCTTGCCGAGGAACATCGGGGACAGGGTGTAGGCGAGTCCGGCCAGCACCCGGGTGCGCGGTACGCCGAGCCACAGGGCCTCGGCCAGCCGCACGACCCCCCAGGCGGAGACGGTGAGGATCAGCCCGATCCACAGCCGCTGGGTGACCCAGGCGGGTATCCCGAACAGGTCACCGGCACCGAAGAACGGTCCCATCGGGAACAGGTAGCCGACGTACTGGTTGGGCAGGTAGCCGAACTCGGCGAGGGAGTTCCACAGATGGGTGGCCCGCCCCATGAAGCCCCACGGGTCAAGGGGGACGTCCAGCTTGGTGTCGGCGGTCAGGTTGCCGGGGGCCTGGAGCAGAAAGAGCACCATAAAGCCGGCGGCCATGCCGAACAGAGGCCGCCGTGACGTCCGCGTGTCGCGGCGACGCGGCGACGCGGCGACGGCCGGGGCGGCGACGGCCGGGGCGGGTGACGGCGCGCCGAGGCCCTTCGCCGTCGTGGGGGTGCCGGCGGCGGGGGAAGGGATCGCTTACTCCAAAGGACAAGGATGGGGTCCGGTTCGCCGGACCTTCATACAGCCTTCCGAGGCAACGGAGTCACACCACCCAGGTCGGCGGGCAGGCGCAGGGGCTTCTCGACGCCCCCCACGGCCGCCGTGAGGACGGCTGGCGGTGGCCCGGCGGTCACCGGTTCTGCGGGGGCCGGGACACTCACGGCAGAAGGCGGGACGCGGACCTGCGCGGCGGGGGACGCCCCGTCGCCCGGACGAACCGGCGCTGCCGCGGCGGCGGGCGACTGCACCGTGGGACGCGTCACTACGAGGCCGGGAGCGGAGCGGTTCAGGTACCGCCGGGCGCGCATCACGTCGACGAGCATCGCGGGGGTGTGCCGGGTCACCCGGAACGTGCCACCGGGTATCTCCGCCCATCGGACCGGGACCTCGGCGATCCGGTAGCCGATCGACCGGGCGATCGAGAGCACCTCCACGTCGAAGCCAAATCCGGAGGAGCGCGCAAGGCTGAACAGCAGCTTGGCCTCGGGGCCGCGGAAAGCCTTGAACCCGCATTGGGTGTCGGCGACGTCCAGGCTGGTCAGGGACCGGGTGATCTGGTTGAAGGCCCAGCTGCCGACCCGCCGGCCACTGCTGCGGACCGCACCCGCCCCAACCCGGCGCGATCCGAGCGCCACTTCGGCGTGCTCCAGCGCGGCGAGGAGCAGAGGAAGATCATTGACGTCGGAGGCGCCGTCGGCGTCCAGGAAGGCGATCGACTCACCGTGCGCGGCCGACACCCCCATGCGGACCGCGGCGCCCTTACCCGAGTTCCACGGCAGCCGCAGGACCCGACCACCGGGCAGATCCGCGAGCAACTCCTCGGCGATCGCAGCGGTGCCGTCCGTACTGCCGTCGTCAACCACAATCACCTCGGCACCGGGGATCCTGTGCATGACCGAGATCAGCGGGGGTAGCGAGCCGGGCAGGCGCATCGCCTCGTTGTAGGCGGGGATGACAACGCTCACAGGCACGCGGTCCAAGACTCACTCCTAGGCCGCGACGACGGAGCCGATGACTGAAGCCACCGAGGCGCAGCGGTTGGTGACGGCCGATCGAGATCAGCAAACAGTTTTAGGTGTTCTACCGAAACGCGGCAAAGTATGCATGCTAGAGTTTCCTTTTGTTTCATTTACTGGCAAGGTGACACAATGGGCATCTCTTGAGTACAGGTGGACATCTATTGA
>NZ_CDXDOS010000116.1:0-10151 GCF_978021245.1 Frankia sp. CoBUL1 | reverse complement strand
CGTCGATACCCAGCAACTCACGGCGCAGATGGTCGGCTAGGGCCTCGGGGGAGGGCCGGTCGAACAACAGCGTGGCGGGCAGGCGCAGACCCGTCGCCGCGGACAGTTCGTCTCGCAGCCGATCGGCGATGCCGCGGTACACCCCGAGACCACGCCAGGAGGACTCCCGGCCGAGGATGGCCGCGTCGCCGCTGCGCTCGGTCAGCACGGCGATCCGGCCGGCTATCAGGTCCAGCAGGAGCGCGCGCTGGGCCGTCTCCGATCGGCCGGCCAGCCGCAGACGCCACGCCTCGCTCGCCCCACCACCGGTGCCGCGCGGCGATCGTGCCTGGATTTCGCGCGTATCGCGCATGCAAACTCCCAGCGTCCTATGCAATGAGGAAACGACGCGTCGGCGACAGCCGCGTCCGTCGCCGGGCGTTCGCCTTCGTTCGTTTCGGCGACGGGTCGACGGACAACGAAGAAGGCCGCCACGGACCAAAGCCAGGGCCAGCCGTCAGCGCTCGGTACGGAGTGGGACAAAGTCCCGGAAAGCCGGGGCCGAGAACGACTTGGAATATCTCCTCTGGACGCGGAAGGGTATGGCTCAGGCAACCGGCGAGGAGTCGGAGCGCGGAGCCGTCCGCTCTCCGTCGAGAGTGCGACGCCCCCATCTCCTCAGGGTACGACCATGCCGGCCGGGGTGCGTGTCGTCGGTCACGTGTGAACAAGCATGAACGCCATGGTGCCCGACGCTGCGTTTGGGCTTCAAACGCCCTGGCGCGATCGGGCCATGTGAGAATTTACCCGGCCATCCTATGCGCAGGTCCCGGAGCGCTCCTGGTACCTTGGCGTACAGATGTCTGCTCTTCCTGTTCCTGGGTTCGTAGGTGATCAGGCCTTCGAAGGCCACACCGATCGCGGAGCCGGCGTGCAACGTGTCGGGGATCGCATTTCACCAGGAATTGCTACCCGATACGGCGGTGATTTTCCATCCCATGGCCGCCGGCGGCTGATATACTCGCGGACCGCTGCCGCGGCTCGGTGGTGGGACGCGGTCGCGGGGCAGGTGGCGGAGGTCGCCGACCAGGCCTGTCCGGACGAGGCGCACAGCTATTCTTGATCCTCCTGGCCGACGCGCTACGCTCGCCTGCTGTGTCCGATACTGCCGTCACGTCGGCGACCGCGCCCGGATCCGGTGACGTCACCGGATCCGGGTCCCCCGGGCCGGTGAGCTCCGCCGACTCCAGCTCCGCCGACTCCAGCTCCGCCGACTTCGGGGCCGACTCCATCCCCTCTGCTGTACGCGTCACCGTGGTGGGTATCGGGGCCGACGGCTGGGCGGGGCTGGCGCCGACGGCACGTGAGGTGGTGCGCGGGGCCGCCGTGCTGTTCGGCGCCGATCGCCAGCTTGCCCTCGTGCCCGAAAGGATCGACGGCCAGCCCGTTGGAGGCCGGCGGGTGTCGTGGCCGTCCCCGCTGCTGCCGGCCCTGCCCCGCCTGCTGGCCGGGCACGCCGGCACCGGCGCTCAGGCGGGGCAGGGTGAGCTCTGTGTTCTCGCGAGTGGTGATCCGATGTTCTTCGGGATCGGCACCACTCTGGTCCGGCTGCTGGGAGCGCACCGGGTGCGGGTCCTGCCCCATCCTTCGTCGCTCTCCCTGGCCTGCGCGCGGCTCGGGTGGGCCGTGGACGACGTCGACGTGGTGAGCGCGGTCGGACGTCCCCTCGCGCAGGTGCAGGCCGCACTGGCGCCGCGTCGACGGCTGCTCGTCCTCAGCTCCGACCGGGCCACGCCCGTCGAGTTCGCCACCTTGCTCGTCGGGCGCGGGTACGGCGAGAGCCTGCTGACGGTTCTCGACCGGCTCGGGGGGCCGGACGAGGCGCGCCAGAGCGCCCCCGCCTCCGCCTGGGTCGAGGCCGGTGCCCGGGCCTGGGTTCGGGCACCGGCCGCCGTGGAGCACCCGGGCGGGGCCGCCTCGGCCGTGCCGCCGGGGTCAGCTGTGTCGCAAGGGTCGGTCGTGCCGCAGGTGCCGTTGCGCGAGCCGGCGGACCTCAACGTCGTCGCCGTCGAGCCGGTGCCCACGCCGTCCGCCCCGCACCGCTCGCGGACGCCGGGCTTGCCTGATGACGCGTTCGAGCACGACGGTCAGATCACCAGGCGGGAGATCCGGGCGGTGACCCTGGCCCGGCTCGGACCGGTCCCGGGCGAACTGCTGTGGGACGTCGGATCGGGCTCGGGCAGCATCGCGATCGAGTGGATGCGTACCCATGGCACCTGTCGCGCGATCGCGATCGAGCCGCGGGCGGAGCGCGCCGACCGGATCCGGCGCAATGCCACGGCTCTCGGCGTGCCGGCGCTGCGGATCGTGCCCGGCCGGGCGCCCGAGGCCCTGGCCGGGCTGCGGGCGCCGGATGCGGTCTTCATCGGGGGCGGCCTCACGACCCCCGGGCTGCTCGACGCCTGCTGGGCGGCGCTGGGCGGACGTGGCCGGCTCGTCGCCAACGCCGTCACCCTCGAATCCGAGGCGCTCCTCGTCTCCTGGCACGCCCGCCTGGGCGGTGATCTGGTCCGGTTGTCAGTGAGTCGGGCGGCCCCGATCGGTGGCTTCACCGGATGGCGCCCGGCGAGGCCGGTGACCCAGTGGACGGTGTGGCCCGCCGCCCACCGATCCGTCGATCCGTCGAAAATGTAGAGGGTTAGGAGCGGCCGCGGCAGGTCGACCACGGCGAGAAGTGCCACCGTCCGGCCGACCACCAGCCCGATCAGGTCCGCGTTCCGCCCGGGATGCTCCGCCTGGATACGGGCGGTCAACGCCAACTCCAGCCGGGCCACGAAGGACTCATCAAGCCCGGACCCCTTGTCGAACTCAGGCCGGTCGGCACCGTTCATAGCCGGTTCCCCGCTGTCAAGGCCGCATGCCGGGACAGCGACATGACCTCCCACATCGTGTGTTCCACCCACCGGCCACCGCCGCCCAGCAGCCGAACCCGATGCGACACCGGCATGATGCCGACCCCTTTGAACGGCCCGCCACCCCCGAACTCCTCCGGCCGCAGCGCACACCCGACCGTGCCGCAGCGCACACCCGACCGTGCCGCACCGCTATCCCCGGGGCATCCAGCAGCCCGAGCACGCCGACCGGCACCGCGGCCACCTCCACCGTCACCAGGCAGGCCAGCCCGCGACACCCGTCACCAGGCCAGACGATCCCGGCCCCGCACCGGCACCTCACACTCCAAGCGGGCAAAATGCTCGTCCTCCCACCGGCTCACGGCCAGAACCCCCGTCCAGCAGCCGGCCTCCTGACCAGGGCAGACGCACCGGGAGAGATCGTCGCGAAAGTTTTGTACCCCGTTCCACCGGACGAATGTTTCGGCCCGCAGGGCGATTGATATCGCGTACCCGGCTGCCTCCAGGGCGGAGACGACCGCCGACGTCAACTCCGGGAACTCGTCGCGCGCTGCCAACTGGTGAACAGGCCGACGTCCCCGCTCGGGCGGGAGCCCATCCCGTGGGCCTGGACCGCGTAGCCACCCGCGAGCGCCAGCCCGTACCGCCCCCCGGCAGCCAGAGCGATCTTCGCGATCCTTTCGTGTCGCGGCTCCATGCCCGCGCCTATGCGGCGGCGGTGGCCCGGCCGCGGCGGCGCGGGCTGAACTGTGGAAGGTGCTGGACTGTGGGGGGTGACGGTCTCCAGAGCGTGCCCAACCCCCTACAGTTCGATTCAGCCGAGCAGGTCCAGCACGCACCGGTCGGCCGGACCGCCGGGGATCGCGTGGTCGGGGGCGGCGAGGTGCCGGTGCCAGAGATCGGCGGCGCCCTGCGTGTCGCCGGCCTCGATGAGGTCGATGAGCGTGGCGTGGATCCGACGGGTCGCACGGGCGGACGATCGGTCATCGGTGGTGACCTCGGCAAGGCTGGTCTCCTCCGGACGGTTGTCGGCACCGGGGTGACCGCCGTGGCTGTTTGTGAGCTCCACGAGATGCAGGAGCATCCCGGTGATCACGGTCAGTGACTTGTTTCCGGTCAGCTCCACCACGGCCAGGTGAAAGGCGGCCTGGGCCGAGGCGAGCGCGACGGGATGGTCGGCGGCCTCGTCACCCTCGTGGAGGAGCTGGCGCAGCCGGGCGACGTCGGCGGGATCACGCCGTTCGGCGAGCAGCGCCGCGCACGGCGGCTCGATGACGGCACAGGCCTGGTGGACGTCGCCCAGGGTGGCGCCGCGGTGTTCGAGGACGAGACCGGCGTAGCGCGCGGCGACCTCGGGGCTCGGGGTGTGGACCCGCGCGCCGCCGTGGGCCCCGCGCCGCACGAAGATCAGAGCTTCCGCCTCCAGCACCCGGAACGCCTCGCGCAGGGTGGGGCGCGAGACCCCGAACTGCGCCATCAGCGTGGGTTCGGGCGGTAGGGCGTCACCCTCGCTGAGCTCGCCGCGGATGATCCGCCGCCGCAGCTGGCTGGCGACGAGTTCCGCGGTCTTGGGTACCCGCACCCGCTGGCCGACCGGGGACGCGGCGGCCGGGACGTGGGCGGGCGAGACCGGGGGCGCCGGGTTCGGGGTGGCCTCCGTGGTGGATGCCCCGGCGACGGACGTGCCCGGGATGGTTCCCGCCGGAGCGGCTGGCCATGCCATGAGCGGTCCTCCTGCACGGCGGGCGTCGATTGTTGCCTAATGATCGTCGGATATCGGTGGACTGTGTGGCATATTTATGTTAAAAGACGACGATTCATCCGAATTATCGGCATCGTGGCCTCGACATCATGCGTGTCGAAAGAGTGCGCCCGATCCACAGCACGACTCCGACGTGGCCTGACGTGATAGGGCCTGACGTGCTTGATCCGAAGCCCGACCGTCTCGTTCCTTCGCGCGGGTGCTTGTCGGCCGCGGTCGCCCTGACGATCGACGACGGTCCGCATCCGGTGTGGACGCCGCGGATGCTCGACGTCTTGCGCCGCAACCGGGTCCAGGCAACGTTCTGCCTGGTCGGGGCCCAGGCACACGCGCACCGGGACCTGGTGGGCCGCATCATCGCCGAAGGGCACTCCGTCTGTAACCACACGATGACCCATCCCCAGCCGTTCAGTCGTCGCACACCGGCGCAGATCCGGGCCGAGATGGTCCGCGCCCAGTCGGTCATCGTCGACGCGGGTGGGAAACCGCCCCGGCTCTTCCGCGCGCCGGGTGGTGACTGGTCGCCGGCCGTGCTCGCCGCGGCCGCGAACCTCGGCATGAGCGCGATC
Source organism: Frankia sp. CoBUL1 (assembly GCF_978021245.1). Taxonomy (NCBI): domain Bacteria; kingdom Bacillati; phylum Actinomycetota; class Actinomycetes; order Frankiales; family Frankiaceae; genus Frankia; species Frankia sp. CoBUL1. Next base: position 4,929 of record NZ_CDXDOS010000116.1, on the reverse strand, counting down.
GGCTGGGACGTGGACCCCGGGACTGGGCCCGACCGGGCACGCCGCGGATCGTGCGCTCGCTGACCGCGGCGCGGCCGCGTCCCGGGCCGCGACCGGCGGTGATGGTGACCTGGTGTTTCGTGGATCGGGGTTCGCCGTCGGTGAGGGTTCATCGGCACCGGGCGGGGCACGTTCCTGGCGTTGGCCACCGAAGGAGCTCCTGATGACCCACGTCGCCGACATCGACTCCCCCTGGTTGGGCGCCTGGCATATTCCCCGCAGCCGGGGTGTGGTCAGTGGTCTGCTGCTGATGCTCCTGGGCGTGTGGGGGGCGCTGATTCCGTTCGTCGGGCCGTACTTCGACTTCGCCTTCACCCCGAACAGCGCCTGGACCTGGACGTCGGCCCGCTTCTGGTTGGAGGTGCTGCCGGGTGCCGCCACATTCGTCGGTGGGTTCCTGCTGCTGATGAGCTCCACCCGGGGCACCGCCGCGCTGGGTGCGTGGCTCGCGATCGTCGCCGGCGCCTGGTTCGTCGTCGGCCCGACGCTGGCGGGACCCTGGGACCTCGGCGCGCTCGGCCGGCCGGTCGGTGGGTCCGCCCGGCAGGCGCTCGTCTGGATCAGTTTCTTCTACGGCCTCGGCGCCGTGATCCTCTTTCTCGGTTCGACCGCGTGGGGTCGGCTGAGCGTGCGGGGGGTGCGCGACGTGGCCGCGGCGCGCCGTCAGCGGGAACTGCGGGAGCAGGCGGCCATGCGTCCGGGCCCCCTGGCGGAGTCGGAGGTCTATCCCAGCGACCGCCTCAGTGCCCCGGCCCCGGCCGAGGGTGCCCCGGCCGAGGGTGCCCCGGCCGAGGGGGCCGAGGAACGCACGGGCGCGTTCGGCCGTCATCGGCGCCGCAGCCACCGCTGACGGAAGGATCCATCGGGGAGGAACAGGGGAAGTGTGCGTCTCAGGGTGGGCCGTGCGTCTCAGGGCCGGCCGTGCGTCTCAGGGCCGGCGGGGTGCCTCGGCCCGGAGTGGTTTCGTGGGTCGGCGCCGGCGAAGTCCTGCGTCCAGTAGGTGCCGTACGCGCCGCCGGTGGCGTAGCTCACGCCGATGGCGGTGAAGGCACAGGTGAGGATGGTCGCCCGCCGATCGGCGCTGTCCATCCACATCTGCACGGTCCGAGCCGCGGTGAGCGATCCGGCGGCGATGTTCTCCCCGACGAGATCGGCGGTGTATCCGCGGGCGGCCAGCCGCTTGTCGAGGCCGCGACCGTCCCTACCGGTGTAGCCGAAGTAGCCGTTCGCCGCCATGTCGGTGCTGTGCGCCTGCGCCGCGGCTGCCAGCCGGGCGTCGACCGTCAGCGCGCCGCAGCCCGCTCGGGCCCGCTCGATGTTGGTCAACCGGACCACCTCGGCGGCCTCGGTGCCGGTCCGGGGCGGGGCGACGGGCGGCGTCCGCCTCGGAGCCGGCGCGGACGTGCTCGTGCCCGGTGCGACGCTCGTGCCCGGTGCGACGAGGGGTGCCTGCGCCGGAACCGGCAGGCGGGTATCGTCCGGCAGGCCCGCGGACGGTTCGCCGGTCCGCGACGGTAGCGGGGTCGTGGCCGTGGCCGTGGACAGGCCGGACGACGCCGTCGACGATGTCCTCGCCGGCTCCGCGACCGGCTCCGCGACCGGCTCCGCGACCGGCTCCGTGGTCGGGTGCGGGTGCGTGGTCGGCCGCGTGGTCGGCTGGGCGAACGACCCTGCGGTGAGCTCCGTGCGCGCCGCCCCGGACGGGTGCGGCGGGACGGGAGTCGCGGCGATCGTGATCTCCTGGTCGGCCCGGGCTCCCGTAGACGGCGTCGCCGACGCTGCCCTGCCGGCGGGAAACGCCTGGCAGGCCGTGGTGAGCGCCGCTGCGAGGGCGGCCACGGACGCGGCGGCGATGACGGTCGTGAACCGAAGCGAACCCAGCCGAAGCGAACCCAGCCGAACCGAACCCATAAGGCCTCCTCGGGTCTCCCCCCCCGGGAGCAATACGAGCAAAGATAACTAATTCCGCGTGTGGCGCTCCTCGCCTGTCATCGTGTGGTCCAGCTGTGGTAGGGCCGGAACCGGATGCGCTGGCCGGGCCGGCACTGCGCGGCCAGGTGCAGATCCTCGGACGCGACGACGCCCAGCATGGGATAACCCCCGGTGACCGGATGGTCGACGAGGAAGAGGACCGGCCGCCCGTCCGGGGGGATCTGGATCCCCCCGGTGACGACGGCCTCCGAGGGCAGCTCCGCGGTGATCCGGCGGCGCGGCGCCGGCCCGACGAGACGTACGCCGACCCGGTCGCTCTGGGCCGTCACCTCATAGGACGCGGAGAACAGCGTGGGCAGCGCGTCCGCGGTGAACCAGTCGTCGCGGGGGCCGGCGAGGACCCGCAGGGTCGGTTCGTCCGGGTACTGGGCGAGCGGGGCGAGGTCGACGGTTGGTGGGTCCGCGCTGTCGGCCGCCCGCGGCAGCCGCCGACCGGTGCTCAGCGGTTGCGGACCGATCCCGGAGAGGGTGTCACTCGATCGTGAGCCGAGCACCGGGGGGACACCGATCCCCCCGCGAATTCCGAGGTAGGTGCGCAGGCCCCGGTCGGGTGCCCCGATCCGCAACAGCGCGCCGGCGGGCACGTCCACCGGGGAGTACATGCTGATCTGGCGACCGGCGAGTTCCAGCGGGCACGGCGCGCCGGTCAGCGCGATCAGCGCCGGATCCGTGAACCGTGCGGTGAGGCCGCCGTAGGTGAGCTCGACCGCCGCCGCGGTCGCGACGTTGCCGACGAGCCGGTTCGCCAGCAGCAGACTGCGACGGTCGGCAGCGCCGGACCGGGTGATGCCCAGGTGCGCGAGCCCGGGCCGGCCGAGATCCTGGACCGTGGCGAACGGACCTGGCGCGACAATTTCGATCATGAAATCCCGATCATGATATTTCGATCACGACATCGACCGGGCGGCGTCAGCGATGAACCGCACCCGCGTGCCCGGGGCCAGCACGGCGGGCGGCTCCCGGTCGGGATCGAAGACCCGCAGGTCGGTATGGCCAATCAGCCGCCATCCGCCGGGCGAGGTCCGCGGGTAGACACCGCTGAACTCGTCGGCGATGGCGACCGCGCCCGCGGGGACCCGGGTGCGCGGGCTGTCCCGGCGTGGCACGCGCAGCGCCGGGTCGAGGCCCGCGATGTAGGCGAAGCCGGGAGCGAAGCCACAGAACGCGACCCGGTGCCGGCCACGTACGTGCCGGTCCACGACCTGCGCCGGAGTCAGTCCGCTGAGCCGGGCGACCTCGGCCAGATCGGGACCGTCGTAGCGCACCGGTATCGTCACGACGTTCCGGTCGAGCGGGGGACCGGCCTGCGGCGCGGGGCCGGACGAGGGATCGGGACCGGCCTGCGGCGCGGGACCGGCCTGCGGCGCGGGACCGGAGGAGGGCGTGGGGCCGGACGTGCCGGGCTGAGCCCCGGCGGCGCGCAGCAGGGCGGCGCTCAGGCGTCTGGCGTCGGTCGCCGCGGGATCGAACGCGACCAGCACCGTCCGCGCCGCGGGAACCAGTTGGATGATCCCGACCGGGGCGATCCGCCGCAGCCGCGCATAGAGGGCCTCGGCCTCGGTCAGGCCGGCCACCTCGACGAGCAGTGCCTCGTCACCGCAGGGCAGGATGCGCATCGCGATCCTCTCAGCTGAACGGGATCAGGGGGACACCCGCGTCGAACAGGGCTTGGCGCAGCCGTCTGACCATCTCGACCGCGCCCGGCGTGTCCCCGTGCACGCAGAGAGAGCGGGCGCCGACGTCCACCGGTGTGCCCTGCTGGCTGACGACCACGCCCTTGATCGCCATCCGCACGCCGCGCGCGACGATGACGTCGAGATCGTGCAGGACGGCGCCGGCCGTGCGCCGGGAGACCAGAGTGCCCGCGGCCGTGTAGTCGCGGTCGGCGAACGCCTCGCCGACCGCGGTCAGGCCGGCCTCGCTCGCGCGCCGCAACCACGCCGATCCGGGCAGGCCCAGGACCGGCAGCGTCGCGTCGTAGCAGCGGATGGCCTCGACGACGGCCTGCGCCTGCTCCTCGTCGGTGACGATGGCGTTGTAGAGGGCGCCGTGCGGCTTGACGTAGCGAACCCGGTCGCCGGCCGTCCGGGCGAAGGCGTCCAGCGCGCCGAGCTGATAGAGGACGTCGTCACGTAGATCGTCGGGGTCCATGTCGATGCGGCGACGACCGAAGCCGGCGAGGTCGCGGTAGCTGACCTGGGCGCCGATGCGGACTCCGCAGCGGACCGCCTGCTCGCACGTCCGCCGCATCGTCGCGGGGTCGCCGGCATGGAACCCGCAGGCGATGTTGGCGCTGGTGACCAGGTCGAGTAGGGCCTCGTCCTCGGTGAGGCGCCAGACCCCGAAACCCTCGCCGAGGTCGGCGTTGAGATCGAGGGGACGCGGCCGATCCGCCGGAGGCGGTGGTGCGACGGGATGTGCCCGTCCGGCCGGAGGCGGTGGCTCGACCGGGTTCGGTGGATCGGCCTCCCCGGTGGTCGCCCGGTCTGGCCGAGGTCGCTCCCGCCTGCCGGGATCTCGCTGGTCGCCCATGCTGCCAATTGTTCACCACCTCGGCACTGGCGATCCGCCCCCGTCGGCACGGTGGCGGGTGAGCCATCTGGTCACCTTGTGCGGCTTGAGATCCAGGCCGGCCAGGATCCTGCCGACCTGAGGGGCGGATATCGGGGCGAAGACGGTGCCCGCGACCTGGGCGGCGATCGCCGCATGAGTCCAGGTGACGGCGGGCCCGGGCGGGGTGGCGGTGGCGACCACCGCCACGCGCGCCAGGTCGTCATAGCGGCGCGGGTGCTGTCAGGTTCTCTGTGTGCGGGTTCGTCGGGTAGATGATCCGTCGTACCGCCGCCGGGAACGGTCCGGACAAGATCGCCGCTTGACAGTTGGAGCCGTGGGATGGCT
>NZ_CDXDOS010000115.1:2204-11298 GCF_978021245.1 Frankia sp. CoBUL1 | reverse complement strand
AAAAACGGGTCAGTCAGAGGTAGGCCCCGCGGCCGAACGTCTCGCTGCCGGGCTGCTGCCCGCTCGGCAGGGCCCGTCGGCGCATCTCCTCGAGCTGAGCCTTGGCGGCCATCTGTTGGGCGAACAGCGCGGTCTGCAGGCCGTGGAACAGACCCTCGAGCCAGCCGACCAGTTGTGCCTGGGCGATGCGCAGCTCGGCGTCCGACGGCGTGCGCTCCTCGTCGAACGGCAGCGACAGCCGATCGAGTTCCGAGCGCAGGTCCGGGGCAAGCCCGTCGGAGAGCTCCTGGATGGAACTGCGGTGGATCTCGCGCAGCCAGACTCGGCTCGCGTCGTCCAGCGGGGCGGCGCGGACCTCCTCGAGCAGTTGTTTGATCATGGTACCGATGCGCATCACCTTGTCGGGCTGGGAGACCAGCGCTGCGATGGGGTTGCCGCCGTCCGACTCCTCCGCGGCCTGCGGCGCCTGGCCACCGTCCGGGGCCAGCGGCCGCACCGGCCGGTCGGGTACCCCCGAGTCCGCGGTCTCGTGCAGCGCGCCGTCAGGCCCGACGACCACGACGCGGGCTTCCGGTTGATCCGTCATGCCCCCTATCCTGCCCCGTGATCCGCCTCCCACAGCACTGGCTTCGCCTCCACGGTCACGCCGGGTGTCACCCATCGAGGATCATTCCGGGATCGTGAGTACCACCTTTCCGACATGTCCGAAATCAGCCACATGCTGGTGCGCCCGCGCGACCTCGGTGATCGACAGCACCCGATCGATGACCGGCCGGATCGCCCCCGCCTCGATCGCCGGCCAGAAGTCGCCGCGGACACCGGTCACGATGTCGGCCTTCTCCTCGACCGGCCGCCCGCGCAGTGACGCGGCGTGGACCGCCGCCCGCTTGGTGAGCAGGGCGCCGAGGTTGAGCTCCCCTTTCACCCCGCCCTGCAGGCCGATGACGACCAGACGGCCTCCCACGGCCAGCACGGCGACGTTGCGGGCGAGATACGCCGCACCCATGTTGTCGAGGATGACGTCCGCCCCATGGCCGTCGGTGGCCTCGCGGATCCTGGCGACGAAGTCGTCGTCACGGTAGGAGACCGCGATGTGGGCGCCGAGCTCCCGCACCCTGGCCAGTTTGGCCGCGGTCCCGGCGGTGGTCGCGACCAGCGCGTTCGGACGCAGCGCGCGGACCGCCTGGATCGCGAAGGTCCCGATGCCGGACGCCCCGCCGTGCACGAGGAAGACCTCGCAGTCACGCAGACCGGCGATGCCGAACACCGTGGAGTACACCGTGCAGGCGACCTCGGGCAGAGCGGCCGCCGTGATGAGGTCGACCCCGGCCGGAACCGGCAGCACCTGGCCGACCGGCACGTTCACCCGACTCGCGTAGCCGCCCCCGCTGAGCAGCGCGCACACCTCGGCCCCGACCTCAACCCGGTCCACGCCGGCGCCGAGAACCGCCACCCGCCCGGAGCACTCCATCCCGATGATCTCAGAGGCACCGGGCGGCGGCGGGTAGAAACCCTGCCGCTGGAGCAGGTCCGCGCGGTTCACCGCCGTCGCGACCACCTCCAGGGTAACCTCGCCCGGCCCCGGGGCAGGAGGGTCCGCCACCGTCGACCACGTCATGACCTCGGGCCCACCGGGCGCTTTCACCGTCACAGCATGCATCCGTCACACGCTACGGCTCCTCGGCACGCGATGCCGCGGCATCATCCGGCGTGCGGGCATGTTCATGCTGCGGCCGTACGGATGTTCCGGTGGGGTGGACGGACGCCGGCTCGGGCCTCAGACCGGCTCGGGCTCCGGTTGGGGTGCGCCGGGAGCCGGCTCGGTGTACGGGGAGGGCTCGTGCGGAGCCGGCGGCAGGTCAGGAGCGTCGGGCAGGAGCGGGCCGGGATCATCCGGGATCGGGGTGTCCGGATCGAGCGGGGGCGGGGGACTCGGGCGATGGGGACGGACAGCCTCGGGCATCACGACAGACGGGGCAACCAGACCAGACAGGGCAACCAGGCCAGACCGGGTAAACAAACCAGACCGGGCGGACGGGGCAGCCGGACCAGACAGGGCAGACATAGATTTCGCCGTACCCGGCGGGCGTCGCGGCGGAAACATCGTCCTAGCATCCCATGTCGGCGGCTCGTCCCTCGCCGCGGCCTGGTCGCCGGTCACCCCGCTGGACCGGCGTCGCGCATCCGTGCGCCGCCCCGTCATCGCGGCTGTCTCGTCCGGATCTCGGTTCATCGGCTCGCATCCCCGACCCTATGCCGTCAAGTCCTATGCCCCTATGTCCTATAATATGACTGCCTCGGCCGGTCCGAGACGGATTTGCCCCCGTGGCCGATGTCAACGCGCGCCAGGACCATCACCATGTGTGGCCAGCCCGACATCATCGGACCGAGGGTAAAGCCACTGCTTCGAGCGTATTAACAGTGACCGCCCCACTCGGCATCCAGGTACCACGACGCATACCCGATCGAGTCGCTACCGTCATATGCATATCGCCCTGAACTCATGGTTCTCTGCAACCAGTGACAGACGACCACAGCATCGGCTGTCCGGCCGGCGCCGCGGACGCGCCGGCCTCGACGGGCCCGGGGAGCGTGCCAGTGGAAGCGGTCGCGGCCGACGACGAGCCCGAACATCCCCATACCCAGGCGGAGTTTCATGCCTTCTTCGAGAGACATCACCGCGAGCTGAGCCGGTTTGCGTATCTCCTGACCGGCGATCACGACGTCGCGGACGACATCACCGCGGACGCTCTGACGGCCGCCTGGTCCGCCTGGGACCGGGTCCGCTCCGCGGACTTTCCGCTGGCGTATGTCCGGCGGATCGTCGCCAACCTGGCGGCCGACCGGGTCCGGAAGGTCGTCCGCGAGCGACGCGGGCTGCTCTTCCTTGGTCAGCGAGCCGACCAGTCGGCGCGGATACCCGATCTCCCCGCGGTCATGGATCTGCGCTCCGCGCTGATGACACTGCCGCCGGGCAAACGTGCCTGTGTCGTGCTCCGCTACGCCTTCGACCTGTCGGAGATCGAGACGGCTCGCACGCTGGGTATCTCTGTCCGCACGGTGAAGAGCCAGACCGCCAAGGGAGTCGCCGAACTGGAGCGGATTCTCCAGAACACCGAGCTGCCGCCGGCCGGTGCCGCGGAGGTGCCGAGGCCACAGGTAGCGTCCGGTCGGCCGGGCACATCACGCGGCGCCACATCCCGATCGGGCAGTTCCCGGATGAATGGCTCCCGGTCGGGCTCGGGTCGCCTGGGACGGCAGCGGGGCAGTGGTCAGTCCGGCAAACCGGCGGGTCCGAGCCCGTCGGCGTTCGCCCGCCTCGGCCGCGTCAAGCTATGGCCCTGGTGGCAGCAGCGAGTCGGCGAGGCATAGATGACGCAGAAGGCGCCCGGGGTTCCAGGAGCCCGATCATGATGCGCAGGGTGGCGCGGCAGCGCGGCGCGGCGAGCCTCCGGCCGATTGCCGTCCCTCCGCTCCGGAGACGGGTGACCGCGTGATCAGCGACCACGGAACAGGCGACCGCGAAACCAGCAGCCCGAGCGCGGATGGTCGAGGGTCAGCCGATCGCGTCGGCGAGTTCCGCGGCGGCGACGGTCATGGCGGCGACCTGGGGGAGCTTCCGTTCCCCGACCGACTCCGCGGCATGCTGAGCGCCGAGATGGGTCGGCACCACCCCGACTCCGATCGCATCCGCGGACGTGTCGCGGCGGCGGTCGATGCTCCCCTGAGCAGCACGATCATCCGCCCCCTCGGCCCGATCGGACCTGTCGGCGCGAACAGTCCACTCAGCGCGAACAGCCCACTCAGACCGCTTGGTTCGATCGGCTCCGGCACCCGGACCGGGGATGGGCGGATCATCACCAGGCAGCACCGCCTGGGCCGTACCATCGCGAAGACCCCATCGAGCCGACGGCGCCGATCCAGCCGGTCTACCAGCCCCGACCGGCTCCCCCGGTCCCACCACTGGCCCCGTTCCCGGCGGCGCTCGGTCGCCCGACGCGGCACGATCGCGGGAGCGCTACTCGCCATCATGAGCATCACGGCCCTGACGGCCCTGGCCCTGCTGGGGCCGTCGGGACCGAACTCCCCGGCTCCGCCCACGACGACCGTCACGGCAAAGCCGCGGCCGTCCGCCACGCTGGTCACGACGTCTCCGGTCGTGCGGACGCCGGTCACGTCGCCCCAGGCCACTGCGGCGGTTCCACCGGAACCGGCCAGGTCGAGCCCCGCCGGAACATCCGGGGTCAGCGCCGCCGTCCCGGACGCGACGAGCGATGCGAGCGCCGCACGGAGGTCCACCGGCCCGGACCCGGCGGACCCGGGGTCCGCGAGCGGTGGCGGCGGCACACCGTCACCGTCCGCGGGACCGTCCACAGGACCGTCCGCGAACCATGGTGACAGCAGATCCTCCCTGCCCGGCGGAACGTTCGCGGGCATCGGCGGCGAGATCTACACCAGCACCGTCGCCCCCTTCCCCAGTGGATCACGGGTACGGCTTCCGGGGCCCGGCACTCTCGACTGGGTGCTGTTCGGGGGCTCGTGGGACGGTGTGCAGAACCGGGCCGCCATCGTGATGCCGCTGATCGACACCGGCACCCTGCTGGGCACGTCCGTGCCGTCATCCTCCGGATTCGACTGGACGGAGGGCACACCGGTCGCGACCGGTGTGGATGACACCGACCGGCTGTCCCTGCAGGGCTCGGCCCGGCTGACGGTCTTCGTCTCGCAGTCTCCGCTCACCCTGGACGTCCTCCTCGGATCCGGTTCCGGGCGGGTGCAGATCATCGTCACCTCCATCGGCGGCACGCAGACCTTCACCCAGACCCTGCCTTCACCGATCGCCGACGGCTCGGCCGATGGAGTGGTGAGCATCGGGCTGCCGGCCGGAATCGGCACGACGTCGGTCACCATCTCCAGCGGGGGCACATCGGGTTGGACGCTGGCGGCCGCAGTCCTGCGCTGACGGCGCGGGTCTACGCCGGTTCCGGGGTCTGCACTTGACCATGCGGAACCACAGGCAACCATGCGGAAGAAAAATCTTCACAACGACGGCAACCAGTCAACCTCCGTCGGACGACTGACAGATGAACGCCATACCGGCCCCCCGCGCCAGGAGGTCCGGCGGTGTTTCGGCCCGTTCGCTCCCCGGCTAACCCCCCCAGCCCGGCGGACGGGTCGCCAAGCGGCCGTCGACGGCGGCACGCGGGCTGGCCGGCCCGGCCAAGGTCGGCCAGCCCCTCGCGACCTCTCCCACGCCACCCGGCGCCCCGGTCCGAGTGTGAGCCCGGTCGCGGGAAGGTGCCACGCGCCCTACGCCGACCGGCCGGGGAGGGGTAGCGTCAACCTCGTGCGTCGGCTGCTGTTGTCACCCTCGTGGATCGCGCGTCATCTCCTCGCGCTCCTCTTGATCGCATTCTTCATCCGCATGGGCATCTGGCAGCTGACGAAGGGCGAATCCCCGCAGGGATCGCTGCAAAACCTCTTCTACGGGGTCGAGTGGCCTGTCTTCGCCGCCTTCGTCGTGTACTGGTGGGTGAAGATGATGAAGGAGGATCTGGCACCCAAGGACACCACCGGGCCGCGGTGGGGTGCCCACGGCCGGATCGCCCCCGAGGCGCCCTGGCGACCGGATCTCGACAGGGGCCCCAAAATGCTGACGACCGGCGCCGCCGAGCAGTCCGCCGAGGACGACGAACTCGACGCCTACAACCGCTATCTCGCCTCACTGTACGAGCGTGACGCCCTTCGGGACGCCCTCAAGCACATCAACGGAGCCCGCTGATGACGGCATTGCCCGACCCCACCCGTACGGCCACCACAGGACGTGCCTCCACGACAGCGATTCGCGCATCCCTGCTGCGGTACCGGGCCATCGCCTACATCGTCGGCGTAGGGCTGATCGTGCTGGTGTGCATCGGCATGCCGGTGAAGTACATCGGCGGCAGCGACACGATCGTCGCGGCCGTCGGCCCGATCCACGGTGTGCTGTACATGGTGTACCTTGCCGCTTCCTTCGATCTGGCGAACCGTTGCCGGCTGTCCTCGACCCGGACAATCCTGATCATGCTTGCCGGCACCATCCCGTTCCTGTCGTTCTTCGCCGAGCGGCGGGTCACGTTCCTTGTGCGGAAGAGCCAGCTGTCCGCAGCCGCGGCTCCGGCCGGCCCGGCCACCGGACCCGCCAAGTCCGTGAAGCCCGCGTAGTCCACGCAGTCCACGCAGTCCACGCAGAGCGCCGGCGCCGGGAGACGTCGCCTCAGGACACGTCCGAGTCGACTCCGGCCAGGCGGAGCGCAGCCGGTGCGGGTCGGCGGAGACGGGCGGGCACGGCAATCGTCAGGACCTCACCGGCGGTGAGCCGCCGGAGCCGGGCCAACCGGGAGGGCGGAGCGAGTATCTCCGCGGACAGCACCTGGTCAGCCTCGGTACCGAAGGCAAACAGGCGCCCGTCCGACCAGGTGATCAGTTCGTCGGCCGTACTGGCGGGTCGCACGAGGACCAGCTGGGCGCGCCGCGGGTCCCAGACGATCGTCACCGTCCGCGTGGTGGACCGGAGCAACGCCCACTTGCCGCCGCTGCGGTAGGCGGCCGCCAGTATCCGGGCCGTCTCGTTTCCCTCGGGACGGCGAGGTGGACGATCCGCGATCACCACGAGCCCCGCGTCGTCGACCGCGATCGGCGGAGCCGGGTCCGCCCGCAGGTCCGCGGCGGTCACCGCCCCGAATGCTCCGTCGAGGTGGACACCGCGTGCGGCGGGCAGCCCAAACGACGATGAGGCCAGCATGGCGGTCAGGGACGCCCGCCGGACCTCCGCCCCGTCCAGCCGGACCAATCCGCAGACCGTCATCCGTTCCTCCATCCTCAGCCCGCAATCCTCGATCCGCGATCCGATGACGCACGGCGCGGACGGACTCCCGGCCGGATGATCGACACGGTGCGGCGGCGTTCACGGGTACTCCAGCGCCGGAACGTAGCAGTTTCTCGCCCGCCTCACCGGTCCGTTGCACGGAATCGCCGAGTGGTTCCGACCTTCGGTGCCGGGTCTCACCGTCATGATCCGGGCTCGGCCGGGACGGCGGCTCGAAAACACCTCGGCCGCCTACCGGCCGCCGATCGCCCGTGACCGAGACGTCCGGCGGAAACCGGCCGCATGCGGAGGAAGACCGCGGTCACGGGGGGAGGACGGACTTAGGCCACGTTGGCGCCCGACGGCTCACGCTCCCGCTTGACCCGACGAGTCGCGATCACCGGATGAGCCGGGCAATCGACCAGATGCTCATCGAAGCCCTGCACCGTCGGCCAGGACTGGTGGCAGGACCCGCAATGGGTCGTGGCCGGATCGGTCCACCGCTCTTCGCAGCCGGCACAACTGGCCGTGACCGGGATATGCACTGTCTTGTCGGGCTGCCGGCGACGAGAGACCTGGATCGGCAACGCCTGCTGGATGGCTTGTTCATCTGGGGAACGGAGTGTGACGGAAACCGCGCGTGGACGCCGAGGTGGGGTGATGGCGGCCGGGATCGCGCGAGGGGATGTCGACCGACGGGGAGGCACCCGGCCATCCTGTCGCAGACCTGCACAAGCGTCACGCAACCGGCTGTCGAGTGTTCAGGGTGATTGTCCTGCGGCAACGCTTCCGGAGCTCGCGAACCAGAGCGCTCCGCCCGGACGGGTCGTCATCGGCGAAGGCCGACCACCGGCGGGAACCCGCGCCGGAAACAACCGTGCCGGGCCGAGCGGCACCTGGAACATCGCCGGGCAGGCAAAAAATAACTACTGACACACAGTAATATCACTAGACTGGCTATGGTCGAACGCAGGACGGACGCCATCGCCAGGGCTGGCGGCGAGGGGATCCAGGGCGTGAGTGCCGGCGCACTGCTGCGAGGGTGGCGGGAGCGACGCCGGATCAGCCAGCTCGGACTGGCGTTGCGAGCCGACAGTTCCGCCTGACGCATCAGTTTCATCGAGACCGGCCGCTCCATTCCGAGTCGCCCGATGGTGCTGCGCGGGCCACGTGCCCGTCGGTGCGGAACCGGATGAGCAGTTCCTGCCTGTCGCCGAGGCCGATGGTGCAGGATCCGTACATCGGATCGGAGTCGACCAGGCCCAGTCCCGCGAAGCAGGCCCAGTCCCGCTCAGAAGGGTTCGGCCTGCGGGCGACTGCGGCCCCCGCGCGACGAGCTTCTCCTGGAGAGATTCCCGCTCCTACACGCCTACCCACAAAGTGCGCTTCGTGAGGCGGCTGAAGCGTGGAGGGTCAGTCACGGTTCACGGTCTCCACACCGTCGCTCACCCTCCACATTTCCCGCCGAGCCCGCATCCGCCGGGCCCGCTCGACAGCCATCACAGGGACGCTATATGTCCACCTGCTGCACTCAGCGAGGCAGAAGGCAGCGGGGACGGTGGCTGCGATCCCCGGTCACGTCCCAGCGTGCCCATTTCGTGCCCACAAGGATCTTCAGGTGTTCCAGGCTGATCGTGGCCAGCTGTCTCCGGCGACAAAAAGCCTGGTAAAGCGGAGGGCGTGGGATTCGAACCCACGACGAGGATCACTCCCCGTAGCGGTTTTCAAGACCGCCGCCATCGGCCACTAGGCGAGCCCTCCTGAGGTGTATTTTTAATCCTATCGTAACATTTCTCCTCCGGCCCGATACAGACACGGTACAGAAACGCCGAAGGGCGCCCGGTAGGCGCCCTCACGCCTCCCATTCTAGCCGTCTGCCCGCCGCGCCGCAGCCAGCCGACGCACCGCCTCCTGCTCCCCGCCGTCGAGCAACCGCGCGTACGTCCGCCAGATCACGGCAGGGCTGTTACCCGCCCACTCCGCAGCCTGCTGCACGCTGACCCCGTCCATCAGCCAGCCCGAGATGCAGCTATGCCGAAGATCGTACGGCGTCCTGCCCAGCGGTGATGCGACCTGCGCGGGCGTGAGGACCGCCTCCCGAGCCCGCCTCCACACCGACGTTTGACCTCCTCTCCGCCTTGAAGGGCGGAGATTCCCGCCTGCTATGCCCCGGTGGGCGTGAGCTTCGGGTGGGTTCCCGCTTCGCCGCGCGGTGCCGGCACGGATCCCGGTCTTACCTGCGCTCCG
>NZ_CDXDOS010000115.1:1226-1740 GCF_978021245.1 Frankia sp. CoBUL1 | reverse complement strand
TTCACCCCGCAGGCCGAACAGACCCGCGACGTCGGCTCGAACCGTCCGATCCGGACCAGCGTCCGGCCGTACCGGGCGGCCTTGTACTCCAGCATGGCGACGAACGCGGACCAGCCGGCGTCGTGCACTGACTTGGCCAGCCGGGTACGGGCGAGTCCCTTGACCGCCAGGTCCTCCACCGCGACCGCTTGGTTCTCGCGGATCAGCCTTGTGGAGAGCTGCTGGTGGAACTCGCGCCGCGCGTCGGCCACCCACGCATGCGCACGGGCGACTTCCAGCCGGGCCTTGGCCCGGTTGTTCGAGCCCTTCTTCTTGCAGGACAGGTCCCGTTACGTCTTCTTCAGGCGTTTCTCGGCCCGGCGCAGAAACCGAGGAGAAGCGATCTTCGTACCGTCGGAGAGGACCGCGAAGTGCGTCAACCCCAGATCGATGCCGATCACACGCTCCGTCTGGGCGAGGGCCGGTTCCGGGCCGGTCTCCACAACGAAGGACGCGCAGTACCGGCCGGAACTGT
>NZ_CDXDOS010000115.1:0-544 GCF_978021245.1 Frankia sp. CoBUL1 | reverse complement strand
CCCGGATCACCGTCACTGTCAACGGTGTCGAGGGCAGCCGCCGCGACCAGCGGACGTCGACGTCGCCGATCTTCGGAAGGCGTAGTTTCCCGCCGCGAGTGATGGCCCAGCGGGCGTTCGCGGTGAACCGGACCGACTGGCGGCTGTCCCGCTTCGACTTGTACCGGGGTGGGCCCATCCTCGGGCGCTTGCCCTTCAGCCCGTCGAAGAAGTTCCGGTACGCCGTGTCGAGGTCCCGTAGGGACTGCTGCAGAACGACCGCTGACACCTCGCCGAGCCAGACTCGTTCCGGGGTCTTCTTCGCCTCGGTGATCAGCAGCTTGGACAGGTCGCCGGTCTTCGGGAACGGCAGCCCGGCCGCGCGGGCGGTCTCCCGGGCGCGGAGCGCATCGTTGTACACCACCCGCGCGCACCCGAACGTCCGCGCCAGCGCCTGTACCTGACCAGGAGTCGGGTACAGACGGAAGCTGTACCGAAGCTGCACGATCATATTCGTGCATTGGTCTATGGCCAGCGATCCGAGCATCCGTACCGGCAGACACTG
>NZ_CDXDOS010000114.1:0-10205 GCF_978021245.1 Frankia sp. CoBUL1 | reverse complement strand
CCGGTCCTTCCGGGCCGGGGTGGACGCCCGGCTCGGGGTGGCCGACAAGGCGGGCGGTGTGTATGGCCGAAAAGTGGTCTATGTCTGGCGGGATGACGCCTCGAATCCCACCGGAAACCAGGCCGCCGCCCGGGGGCTCGTGGAGAACGACCAGGTGTTCGGAATCATCGAGTCGACCTCCGTGGCCAGTGGTTCCGCCGGTTATCTCAATAGCCGGCGAATACCGGTGACCGGTACCTCGCTGGAGGCGGCCTGGACCCATAACGACAACATGTTCAGCTACTCGAATATGATCTTTGACGGGCCGTCCGTCACGACTTGGGGTGAGTTCGTCGCCGAGCGTGGCGGCCACCGGGCGATCATCGCCCAGTCCGGGTTCTCGGCGACCTCCGTGACCCTCGCCGACAAGATGGCGTTGAGCCTCGCCGCGGCCGGGGTGCGGGTGCTCGGCCGGATCGACGCGACCGGGCCGATCGACATCCCGGGCATCGGCCGGAAGGTGCGCGACAGCGGCGCGGACGTCCTGGTCGGCGCCGTCACCGGCGCCGCCTTCGGCCAGGTGGTCCTGGGCGCCCGGGCGGCCCGGGCGGATCTGCGGGTCATCCTGTCGCCCACCGGCTACGACCAGCGTCTCCTGCAATTGTTCGGCGGAGTGCTGGCCGGGGTCTACAGCTTCGTTGACTACCTGCCGTTCGAGCAGGTGACTCCCGCTCACCAGCGGTTCCTGCAGGCCATGCTGGAGTACGCGCCCCAGGTGTCCCCGCCGGCCCAGCAGGCGGCCCTGTCCGGGTGGATCTCGGCGGACATGTTCCTGCGCGGTCTGGTGGCCGCCGGGCCATGCCCCAGCCGGGAGACGTTCATCAGGGGCCTGCGGGCGGTGCGCGGCTATGACGCGGACGGGTTGCTGCCCGTCCCCGTCAACTTCGCCACCCATTTCGGGCAGATCAACCGTTGCCACACCTTCCTTCAGGTCACCGCGGACGCGAAACGTTTCGTGCTGGTCCCGCCCGTACCACGGTGCGGGACCGAGATCGGCCGGTAGCACGTGCCCCATCGTGGCGCCGCGATGTGAGCCGCGTCCGCGCCGCCCGTGCCTCCTGACCAAGAACTTCGGACTAGCCTCGGACTAGCATCGCTGGGGCGGCAGAAGACGTTCCAGCTCCAGGACCGGTTACCCGGCCGGCTCGGGATCGTTACGAGGACGACACGGGCCGCACCCCGATCTTCCGTGATCTGCACCAGGAGAAGCCAGTGAGCTCAACGCCTGTCAACGTCACCGTAACCGGCGCCGCCGGTCAGATCGGCTACGCGCTGCTGTTCCGCATCGCGTCGGGCCAGCTGCTGGGTGCGGACACGCCGGTGAAGTTGCGTCTGTTGGAGATCCCGCAGGCCGTGCGGGCGGCGGAGGGCACGGCGCTGGAGCTCGAGGACAGCGCCTTCCCGCTACTGGCGGGGGTGGACGTGTTCGACGACGCCAAGCGGGCTTTCGAGGGCACCAATGTGGCCCTCCTCGTCGGCGCACGCCCGCGGACCAAGGGCATGGAGCGCGGCGACCTGCTGTCCGCCAACGGCGGGATCTTCAAGCCGCAAGGCGAGGCGATCAACAGTGGTGCCGCCGAGGACATCAGGGTCCTCGTCGTCGGGAACCCAGCGAACACCAATGCGCTCATCGCCCAGACACACGCTCCGGACGTGCCCGCCGAGCGGTTCACCGCGATGACTCGGCTTGACCACAACCGCGCGATCGCGCAGCTCGCCAAGAAACTCGGCGTGCCCAGCGCCGAGATCAAGAAGATCACGATCTGGGGTAACCACTCGGCTACCCAGTACCCGGACATCTTCCACGCCGAGGTGGGCGGGCGCAGCGGCGCCGAGGCGGTCGGCGACCAGGCATGGATCGCCGACGAGTTCATCCCGCGGGTCGCCAAGCGGGGCGCCGAGATCATTGAGGTGCGCGGCGCCTCGTCCGCGGCGTCGGCCGCCTCCGCGGCCATCGACCACATCTTCACCTGGGTCAACGGCACCCCGGCGGGCGACTGGACCTCGGCGGCGATCCCGTCCGACGGCTCCTACGGTGTGCCCGAGGGGCTCATCTCCTCGTTCCCGGTCACCGCGTCCGGCAGCCGGTTCGAGATCGTGCAGGGTCTGGAGCTCGACGCCTTCTCCCGGGAGAAGATCGACGCCTCGGTGCGTGAGCTGGCCGAGGAGCGGGAGGCGGTCCGCGCGCTCGGCCTCATCTGAGCCGATTTCTCCCCGCCTGCGCAGGCCGGTGAAGCCTGCGCAGGCCGGCGGAGCGGAGGGAAGTGTGGAGGGTCGGTCACGGTTGCCGGCCCGGAAACGTGATTATCCATCCAGGGCTCCGTGCCAGGCGGCGGATGCGGCGGGAGATGACACGAACGGCGGACTTTCCGGCGTCCGTTGTGCTTTCTTCTTGAGGGACGCCGGTACCAGTGCCGGCGCCCGCGGCGTCAGCCGACCGAATCGCAGGCGCGCGGGCGACGGGGGATGACGAGGTATCCGGTATCCGTGATTCCGGCTCTCGGCTGGCCTGTCGCCGCTGCGCCTGCCGGTCGTCGGACGTCGGCCTGGAGCTCTCGCCGCCGTCAATGGTGGCGAGACGTCCGAGGAGAGACATTGTCCCTCACGTCCACTCGGCCCGTCCCCTCGATCCCGCCGCATTCCCTGTTGCTGTTCCTGCTTCAGCTCGCCATGCTGCTCAGTCTGGCAATTCTGCTCGGACGTGTCGCCGTGCGCCTGCGGATGCCTGCCATCGTCGGTGAGCTCTGCGTCGGCGTGCTCCTCGGCCCGTCGTTGCTCGGAACGCTGTGGCCGACCTTCTCGGACTGGTTTCTTCCGCGTGACGCCGCGCAGTTCCACCTGCTCGACGCGGTGGGACAGCTCGGTGTCCTCTTCCTGGTCGCGCTCAGCGGGTTCGAGATTGATACGCGGATCATCCGCCGGCGCAGTCTCACCGTCGCCCGGATCAGCCTCGGTGGGTTGCTCCTGCCGTTGGGTTTCGGGATCGTCACCGGCGTGCTGATGCCGTCCTCCCTGCTGGGCCCCGACGGCGACCGGACGGTCTTCGCGCTGTTCCTCGGGGTGACGATGTGCGTGAGCGCCATCCCGGTGATGGCGAAGACGCTCATGGAGATGCGTCTGACCCATCGGGAGGTCGGGCAGCTCGCGCTGGCCGGCGGGGTCATCGATGACGCCGTTGGCTGGCTGATGCTGGCGGTCGTGTCCGCGATGGCGACCACCGGTGTCCGGGCGGGCGACACGGCGTTGTCGGTGCTTTACGTCCTCGGGGTGAGGATCTTCGCGTTGACGATCGGCCGGGTCGTCGTCCGGGCCGTGCTGGGACGGATCATTGCCACGAGTGGTGCCGGCGCCGGGGCTGGCGCCGATCCCGGCGCCAGGAGCGGATCGGTCGTGGCCTTCGTGGCCGTGCTGGTGCTCGCGTCGGCGGCCGGGACGCAGGCGTTGGAGCTGGAGGCGGTGTTCGGCGCCTTCCTGGGCGGGGTCGTCCTCGGGTCGTCCGGCCTGGTGGATCATGCCAGTGTCGCCCCGTTGCGAATCGTGGTGATGGCGGTGCTTGCGCCCATCTTCTTCGCGACGGCGGGCCTGCGTGTTGATCTCACTGCTCTGAGTGAAACCCGGGTTCTGTTCGCGGCGGTGATCGTGCTCGCGGTCGCGGTCTTCGGCAAGTTTGCCGGTGTGTACGCGGGGGCCCGGGCCAGCTGGCTGACCCCCTGGGAGGGTCTCGCCCTGGGCGCAGGCATGAACGCGCGGGGGGTCATCGAGATCGTGGTGGCCAGCGTCGGCGTGCGGCTGGGGGTGCTCTCCACCGAGACGTACACGATCATCGTTCTGGTCGCGATCGTCACGTCGGTCATGGCTCCGCCGATCCTGCGCCGCGCCATGCGACAGGTCGAGCAGACCGCCGCGGAGGAACAGCGTCGCCTTGTGCTGGACGGTCACCATGCGAGCGGTGCCGGTGGCGTCGGTGCCGCGGAGGCGGGTGTCATCACCCGTCGCGAGACCCGGACGCTCCCCGCGGCTCGGTCCCGCGCACGACACCGAAGGTCGGTGAACCCATCCAATACAACGGGTAGGGACGGGTTAGAATTCGAGGACGAATCCGCCGGCTGACGGACCACCTACCGTCGCGTCGCCGGATTTCTGGGGGCATGCCTACGGGGGACTCGTGACGGACCGGCTGACCGAGGCGGAGATCGAGGCGCTTTCCACCACCTTTACCAACCAGATGAAGGCGACCCATCTGTTGGAACGTGCCGGGCTGGCGCGTCGGCACCATCCGCAGTTCTACCCGGGTGAGTCGTCGTTCGAGTTCTGGTCCGAACTCGCGTCGCTGTTGGAGAACGGCCTGTTGCCGGACGGCCGGAGGCGCATCCTCACCGAGGCGCATCGGGACTATCGGGGCAACCGGATCTTCGCCGACGCCGTCCGGGGGGACGGTGTTTCCCGTGGCGAGGGCGCCCCGCGGGAGGACGGCGTCCCGCGGCATGTCAGCGTCTTCTGCCTGGATGCCAGGCGCTACAGCCGTCAGGACATCGCGACGCAGGCGAGCTGGCGGGAGGGGCTGCGCCGGATCGTCGATGAGGCGGTCGGAGGCGCCGGCCTGCCTCCCCGGTCGATCCGGCTGCGCCAGGATCGTGGCGACGGCTTTCTTGCGGCCGTGGCCGCCGACGTTCCCAAGGCTGTCCTCGCGACCGAGTTCGTCCGGGAACTGCGGATCGCGCTGCGGACCTACAACCGAGGGCGTGACGAGACCGGTCGAATCCGGTTGCGGTTGGCCCTGCACCAGGGCGAGGTGGGTATCGACGGCAGTGGTTTCGTCGGCGACGCGGCGGTGGTCGCCGCCCGGCTGGTCGACGCGGACCCCATCCGGCAGCTGCTGGAACAGGACAGGAACGCGGAACTGGCACTCGTCCTATTGTCCGAATTCTACCACAGTACGGTGGCCGGGCGGCTGCGGGATCTCGACCCGGCGCAGTACCGCCGAGTCGAGGTGTCGGTGGCGGGCAAGTACGAGGGCCTCGTGTGGATCACGCTGCCGGGGCGCCCGTTTCCGGTGGTGCGGACCCCGTCGAACGGTTCCGATCAGGGGCCGGTCGCGGCTGGGAAGTGGGACTTCCTCATCTCCGCGGATCCGTCCGATGAGGCCTGGGGCTCCTGGATTGCCCGCGTGTTGGAAGGCCGGGGTCATTCGGTGCATCTGGCGGCCCTCGACGCGCTGCCCGGTGAGCACGAGATCGGTCTGCTGCACGAAGGGATCTCGCAGTCCCGGCGTACCCTCGCCGTGCTGTCGAAGAGCTACCTGGCCTCGGAGAAGATGCAGGCGGCCTGGCAGGCGGATCCCAACGGCGTGAAGCGCACGCTGATCCCGATCCGCGTCGAGACCTGTGACCCGGCCGGGCTGTTGCGCGGCATCAGCTACATCGATCTCGTCGACAAGAAGGACGGTGCGGCGGCGGAGCTTGAACTGGTCAGGCAGATCGTCCGGTCCCTGAACGGCCGCGGTTCCCGGCCGTCGACTCCGCCACCCTTCCCCGGGCAGCGATCCTGACCGGCCGCCGGCCGGGATCCTCGCGGCCCGCCGCCTCGACATCGTCGGAGTCACCAGCGGTGCCGGTATCGGGGTCACCAGCGGTGCCGGCGTCGATCAGCAGTCGGCCGAGCCCGCGGCCGTAACTCGTGCTTCCCTCCAGCCTGGACCAGTCGGCCAGCGCCGTCATCATGGCCCGCAGTCCCGCTGCGGACGGTTCTCCGGCAACCGCCTGCTCGGCCTGGCTCTGCACTCTCGCCAGCCAGGTCAGCGCCTCGTTGCCGGCTGTCCGGGCGCGCCGGGCCGCCTCGTCGATCCGGGCCCTGCGCAGGATCGGCCGGCCTGCCGCCGTCGGCGCCCCGGCCAGCCGGAGCAGTCCGGCGGCGCGTCCGCCCTCCGACCCGGCGCGCCCGTAGGCGGTCAGGGCCCGCTGCCACAGTTCCTCCGCGCGTTCCGGATAGGCCGTTCGCGACCGGATGACCCGGCTCCCGCCGGGCCGACGGCCGAGCGTCTGCGCCCCGCCGTCCGGGAAACCGGCCCAGTCGCCGCGCACCAGCGCCGCATGGGCCAGTGTTGCGTGGTCGGACCCGGCGCCGGCCTCGACCGCGTCCAACGCCATGCCGGCCTCGGCCTCCTGGTTCGCCCGGAACAGCAGATCCGCCCGCAGGATCCGCGCGTACGCCGCCGCCTGTGGCACCGGAAGCTCGTCGAGATGGGTGACGAAGAGGTCAGCCGTGGCCAGGGCCTGCATTACGAGTGTTCCGGCAGGGCCGGCGGTCCGTGCGGCGCGCGGTGGATCGGCGCCGTGACCGTGCACAACCACGTTACAGGGCAGGCGATAGGGCATGCGATGGGGGCCGGGCTCGTGCCTCCGGCCGGTTTCGCGGTGGTCGACGCGGTGACCGGTCAGGGCCAGTTGTGCCCGCGCCACCCGAATGCCGGGGATGATCTCGGCAGCGAGCACGCAGATGACCGCGGTCGTCGGTTCGAGCAGTGCGTGCCGTTGACGGGAGATGACCTGCGTCGTCCAGGCGATCAGCGGGGCGTCCGTCATGGTTCGCGACGGCCCGGCTGGTTTGGCCAATCCGGCCGGAGGCGGAGCGAACGTCCTCGTGGCCCAGGCTCGGACGACGCCGACGTCATCAGGGGACCAGTTGAGGTCGAGAGCCAGCGCGGCGAGGTAGAGCGCCTCGTGCGCCGCCATGTGATCGGGGTCGGTCGGGTCGTGTTCGCTCTGCCGCAACTCCCGCAGTGCTCCTTTCGCCCGGCCGGCGGCGAGCGCCGTCGCCGCGCCGATGAGATGGCGTTCCGCGGGAGGCGGGGAGGGGTAACGGAGGGGCACACCCGCGGGCTCGACGCGGTGCTGTTCGTGCAGCAGGAGCGCTACCAGGAGCTGGGCTGAGGCAAGCGGCATCGTTGCGGTGTTCCTTCACGGACAGCGGGATGGCTCCGGAGCCGGATTTCACCGGAAGAAAGGAAAAATAGCGAGGCATGCCGACAGTATCCGGCGACCCGCCGCGCGGAAATCCATTCCGGCGCTCTCGCCGCGGCCAGGTCGTGGTATCTCTGGTATCTCGCTGTATTTTTATAATTCTGAAAATGTTATTCATTGTCTCTCGGGAAATACGAAGACCAGGGTGGACGTATGACCGGAGCGGACGCGGTCCTCAGGTCTCCGCAGGAGCATCCGGGCGTGTGGGACGCCGTCGACCTGGCTCAGATCGGATCCCATGGCACCGCGTCGTAGCGGCGGGTAAGCGTCGTCATGAGCCATTCGGATCCCGCGAAGAGGTGGCCGTCGATGGCCCGGACGGGCGCGATCCCGCGTGAGTTGGTGACGAAGGCGGCCTCGAAGCCCGCCAGGTCCGCCAGTCGCACGGGGGCCCGTACGCTGGGCGGGCCGCCGTCCGCCGGTGCCTGCTCCAACAGCGTCATGGTGACTCCGCGCAGGGCGGGAGCGTCCGGCCAGACGATCATGTTGCCATCGAAGAAACCGATGTTGGTCATTGCGCCCTCCGCGATGAGCCCGCCGGGGGCGGTCAACAGGGCGTCGTCGTAGCCGTCACGGCGGACGAGCCGGCCGTGCTGGATCTGCGCGAACGTCCCGAGATGCTTGAGGTGGGCGAACGGGCGCAGGTACGGCACTGACCGCAGCCGTTGTGGGGTGGTCGGCATGGTTGCCGGTTCGCCGACCGCGACGATGACGCGCACCCCTGCGCCGTCCGGCCGCTCGGTGACGACAATCCGGACCGTGGCATCCAGCGCGGTGGCGGTCGTCGCGGTGGCGGTCGTCGCGGTGGCGGCTGTCGCCGTGGCGTACGGTGCCTGCCGGATGCGGTGGCGAACCAGCTTGCCGTCCAGAGGCTCGCCGTAGAGCTCCTGGTTCGCCTCATTCAGCCGGGCGGGATGCCACCGCAGGCCCCGGGCCTGACCGGCTCGCACCTGCAGCACTGTGAAGTGGCCGTGGGGGAGCAGGGCTAGGCGGTGTGGCTCATCGAGGGGAACGGGGTGCCCGTCGATTTCGACGCGTCGAAGTGTGGGAGTGACCACCTTGGCCACGATAGTGACCCGCCGGCGGGCGGCGGTTCCGTGGGCTGGGCCGTCCGTGGCTGGGCCGTCACGCGCGATGTTCCGGTTGCGTCGCCCACGGAACCGTCGCCGTGTCGTCTTCGCTAGCGTGCTCGTGCGTGCTGCCGACAGGCCGCCGCCCACGAACGCCAACACGAACGCAAAGGAGTGTGGCTATGTCCGATCTTGCCGTCGATTCCACGGCCGACCCGGCGAGACTCGTCAGCGGTCTGCCCGCTATGTCGGAGCGTGAGGTCTCCGACCTGCTGGGTGGGCCGGCCGGTGACGCGGTGCTGGACGAGGTCTTCCGGCAGATGCGCGACACCTTCCGCCCAGAGCAGGCACAAGAAGAGAACGCTCTGGTCCGATTCGTGCTCAACGGTGGACCGGGCGGCGCCGTGCGCACCTACGAGCTGCGGGTCGCCGACGGTGTCTGCACTCTGGCGACACCGCCCGCCACCGGGACCCCGAGTGAATCCGCGGGGGAGCAGACGCTGACCATTATCACGGATCGTGTCCGCTTTGTTCGGGTGGTCTCCGGTCAGGCCAGCGGGGCCAAGCTCTTCCTCACCAGAAAGATCAAGATTGATGGTGACCTGAAGTTCGGAGGCAGGATCCTGTCTTGGTTTGAGATCAAGAAGGAGAGCTGACCGGCGGCGGTCCCCACCGCTGCCGCCACGATGAGGTGCCGGCTGGTGCGGCCGGTGCTGGACGGCCGGGAGTACGAGTTGCCCGCCGGGGCCGACGTGGCCGCTCTGTGCCGTCGCGCCGGGAAGGCCAGCCGAGGAGGCCATGAGCGGACGGGTCGGCGACGTCGTTCAACCGGCGCCGGCTCGCCCCTCACAGGGCGAACTCGGCGGTGTTCAGGCCGAGGGCGAGGGCGGCCTCCCGCACCACGGCCCGCTCGCTGGCGACGAACTCGCCGTCAACCAGGCCGATCACCTGCCCGATGCGCACCACGGCGGCGGCTTCCGCCACCCGCCCCCGCACCTTGGCGATGTCGGCCAGCGCGGCCTGTTTGCCGGCGGCGAAGTCTGCGGTGAGACGGCTCAGATGTTCATCGAAGAGCCGTTCCACGTCCTGTTCGGGAAACTGGGACATCACCGGATCCGTGGCGATGAAGCCGAGTAGTCCCTCGCGTTCCGCCGGATCGATGCGACCATCGGCCGCGGTGACGAGGGCACAGATCGCCACGGCGGCGTCCCGGAAGGTGAGGCTGCGCAGCTCCTCCCGACGGGCGAACAGCTGCGCGCGCAGTGAGGCCAGGGAGGGCAGCCGCCGGTTGCCGACGGCGGGATCGAGGCCGCGCCAGAGCGGCCAGCCTTCGGCGAGCCAGCGACGTACCACCTCGGCCATCGATAGCGGGCGCAGGCGTGTCGCGAGGAGCACGTTGACGTTAACCGGAACCAGCGTGTGCTCCCCCCAGCGTGACGGCGTCGGGATGTCGGACGGCCAGAAGCCGGCGAACATGATACTGAGCACGTGATCGGTTGCGGATTCAGGTGAGTGGCCGGTGATGGTTCCGTCGTGCTCGACCGCGCCGATGAACTGCCGGGAGATCGTCCGAGGGCCGGCGAGGCGGCCTACCTGCCGTTCGAGAGCGTCGTCCGTGCTCTCTCCCGCCGCCACCGGACCGCCCGGAAGGACATGCCAGGCTTCTCCCGGCGGGCGAGCGAGGAGAACGCGGTCGTCAATCCGTACGAGAAGCCGAACATCGAGCCGAATAGCAGCCTGCAAAGGCATACCGAAAGCCTCCTGAAGACGCACGGCACAAGGCGGGTTACGCGCAGGCACCATCATCCACCAGGTGGCGGAGCGAGTGGACGCGGCGGTCCGGAACTACTCATCTGCGCTGCCGGCGTGACCGCTCGGTCCGGGTGCCGCGTGCCGCCGCGTGCCGCCGTGGACCGCCGTGCGTCGCGCAGGTCCGCGGCCAGTGGCGGGGTGGGATCGGCCAGTCTCGGAAGGATGATGGTGTCTGTGGCGGCTAGGACGTCGAGCCGTCCGGACCTTAGCGCCGAGGCGTGGGCACGGCGCCACCGGATCCGTATCCAGACCGTCCGCGCCCGAT
>NZ_CDXDOS010000113.1:0-10210 GCF_978021245.1 Frankia sp. CoBUL1 | reverse complement strand
AGCCGGAAACCTCAGAAGAAGCCCGCCCCGTCGCGGGTCCTGCCGGCCCCCGGCCCGGGACACCGAGCGGCCGGCCGGTCAGTCCGAGAAAGCGCCGGTCAGGCCCAGGGGGCGAGGGTGGGCCAGTCCGGCCGGCCCGGGTCCCGGCCGGCGAGCCAGCGCAGCGTCGGCCTGGTAGGCGCGTCGACGACCACGCGCCGCTGCCCGCGACCGACGGCGGTCGACGGCCGGTCCCCCGGCGCCAGCACGACGGTGATCTCCGGGGGTACTCGGGCCGGCAGCCCGCGCAGGGTCCACTCCCATTCGGCCTGGACGTAGGCCGGGCCCAGGTCCGCCCAGCCGGGACCGCCGAGATCGGCAAGATCGAGGTCGACGAGGTGTATCTCGGTCTCCCGCCAGCGGAGGAAGACCAGATCGGCAAGGGTCATCAGGCCATAGGTGGCGGTGTGCCCGAGACCCGTGCGCCAGACGTCGACCTGCACGCCGTCCCAGGCCCGCTCCAGCCGGGTCACCGCGGCCACCAGGTCGTCGCGGACGTGCGCGGCGGGCAGATCGCGACCGGCGGCGATGCCGTCCTCCCGCTGCCGCGCGCCCCCGGGGTACTGGGCCCGGATCCCACCGGCCCGGGCGGCTTCGACCATGCCGGTGTGACCGTCCGCGTTGCGGGCCAGGTGAGTGAGCAGGTGACCGACCGTCCAGCCCGGCAGGCCCGACGGACGGCGCACGACGACGTCGTCCAGCCTGCCGGCCACCTCCAGCAGACGCCGATGGGCCGCCGCGCATCCGGCGAGCCGATCGTGCGGAACCACCGAGGGGAGGTAGGAGGGACCGGACGGCGGCGACGTGTCGATGCTCGACTCCTGGGCGATGCTCACGCCCGCCCCGGGGCCGGCATCGGCTCCCGCGCCGGGAACGAGGGCGTCGGACGGTCGAGACGAGGTCGGGGTGGTCATGGTTCTACGGTGCCTCCCCACGCCACCACACGCCAGGTCAAGCCTCCTGCCAGCGTCTTTACCCGCAGATTCCTTATAGTCGGCACACTCCACGCTCAAGATCTAGGTCGCGCCCGACGCTCCCTCGATGGCCGACGTAACGCGGTGGAAACAGCTCCGAGCGAAAATACCCCGAGGAAGATACGGAAAGTATGCACACGGATACCCGACGGAAGGATGAGCGGATGTTCACGACTCCTCGCTTCCTGCAGGGCATTGTCCCCTTCGAGGGCAAAGGTCTGGATGTTCCGATTTCGCTTGGCTCGTCGTTCAGCTACGTCGTCCCAGGCGGCATCACCGCCCAGCCGCTCTACTTTCGGGGCGGTAACTCGACGGACGAGCTGATCTGCCCGATCCTCCTGCGGAACGGGATTCCCATGCGCTTCTTCCCGATCGGAGCGCGGGGTTCAATCCACGTGCCGCTGCGCGTCGTCGAGGATTTGGTACCGGAGACGCACATCGAGCTGCACCTCGCCGCCCCGGCCGGGCTGGTCGGCACCCTGGTCGTCGACGTGGGCCTAGTCGAGCTCTGAGGCCCTGAGCTGGAAGCTTTGACGGGCTGACACCTCGGGCCACCTCGGGCCGGGGTGGCAGCCCGGCCTTGCCGCGGACCTCAGCGCCCGCCGGCCGGGGCGCCCGCCGCGGAGGTCGCCTCCCGCCAGAGGTCGATCTCCTCCTTGCCCCTGCCGCGGCGCCGGACGGCGGTCAGCGCGGCTCCGGCGCTCGCCAGTAGAGCCAGCACGGTCACCTTGCGAACCATCTCGTCTCCTTCGTAGGCCACCTTCACCCAACGGTATCCCGCCCGCCGGCAACGTGGCCGGACCGGGTCGCATCGTCCTGATCAACGTCACTGCGAGCCGATCAACGCCGCAGCAGGCCACGCAGCCGGGATCGGGCCGGCCAGGACGGCGGGGGTCCCGACACCGCATAGGCCGGGAACACCCGCCCGGCCACGTCGACCAGCATTGCCACGTCGATGGGCCGAAGCACGACCCCGGCGGAGAGCACGTAGTCGGCCACCCCGGTGGTGGGCAGCAACAGCACGCCCTCGACGAGGGCCAAGCCGGCGGGAAGATCCGCGCGGGCGAAGGCTACGACCGGCTGGACCTCCAGCTGCCAGCCCGCCGGCAGTTCCGCGAGGAGCTGCGCGGTGGCCTCCTCGCCCATCCACGCGACCAGCCCCAGCATCGCCCGCAATGGAACCTTGCCGGCCCAGACCCCGGCGGTGTTCTGGCGGATCGGTCCCGGATGGGCGTCGGTCTCGATCACCCAGGCCCCGGATGGCCCGATGACGAGATGGTCGATATTGCCGGCCGAGTCGGCCAGCGCACGGTCGTGCAGGACGGTGTAGCCGGCCCGGGCCAGACGGTCCAACGCCCGTGCGGTGCTGCGTTCGGCCTCCGCGTCCTCGCGCCAGGCCTCGATCTCCGGCGGGGACCGGAGAAACCGGGTCGCCGCGACGAGGACCACCACGACGGCCGAGATGATCGCGAGCTGCACGGCCACGAGCGCGGGCAGCCCGACCAGGAGGATGACCACGGCGACGACGAGGGTGACGGCACCCGCCGTGGCCCCGGCGACGGCCATCGCCCGCCGTTTATGATCGCTGCGCTCGGCGACGTAGAGCTGCTTGCGCCGCAGGTACTCGGCCATGGCCGAACGTCCCGCTGACTGCCGATCGGACACGTCCGCGGTCACCACCTCCCGGCGCCGTCACGACGCCGTTGCGCTCGGCGTTGTCTCCGGGTCCGGAACCGGCTCCGCTGTCAGTCAATCACGGCGCGCTGCCGACTCCCGGTCCGTCCCGGTCACCATTCCATCGAATACACAACAGCGACAGGGTCAAAGGCGTGGAATATGCGAGGGAGAAGCACGTTGAAAACACATCTATACCACCCATCGGCGAGACGGCCGAGGCGACACCGGGTACGGCGGCCGGGTAGGGGGCCGGCGGCGCAGGGGAGAACCCACCGGAGGCCGCCGTCGGGCGCGGTGTCGAACAGTTGCAGTGCCGGAGAGGAGCCACAGGATGCCACGCCACGTGACACCCGAGGGGATCCGGAATGACGAGCCGCAGCCACCACACCCTCACTCACAGCCGCAGCGGCGGGCGATCGACACCGACCAGGTATGGGCCTTCGCGGCCGGCTGCGTCACGCCGGTCCACGGGACAGGCGATGAGGCGGCCTACGGGAACGACCGCGGGAACGACCGCAAGGACACCCGGGGGAACGGCGGCCCGACGGTACCGGGAAGATGCGTCGGCATCGAGACGGAGTGGTTGATCGTCGACACGCAGGCAGTCCACTGTCTGATCCCGCCGGCCCGCACGCTGGCGTCCCTCGCCCGGATTCCCGGGACCACCCCGGGTCCCGGCGGGCCGGTCCTGCCCGGGGGCAGCCGCATCACCTTCGAGCCCGGCGGCCAGCTGGAGCTGTCCGGGCCGCCGGCCGAGCTCACCGCGGCCGTGCGGGCGAGCTCCGCCGATCTGAACCTGGTCCGCTCCGCCCTGGCGGTCGACGGCCTGGCCCTCGTCGGCATGGGGGTCGATCCCCTGCGCGTCGGGATGCGGCAGACCAGCGCGTCCCGGTACGCGGCGATGGAGGAGCATTTCCGGACCGGGGGCGGGGCGTCCGGCACGGTGATGATGTACTCGACCGCCTCCGTCCAGGTCAACCTGGACCTCGGCGGCTCGCCTGCCGAGGCGGCGCGGCGGTTCCAACTCGTCCACGCTCTCGGCCCGGTCCTCACCGCCCTGTTCGCCGCCTCACCCGCGTACGCCGGCCGCCGGACCGGATGGCGGTCGACCCGCCAGGCGGTGTGGGACGGCATCGACGCGAGCCGAACCCGGCCCGTCGCGGCCGCTCTCACGGCCCCGGGGTCCGGCGACACCGAGCCCGATCTCGTCGACCTGTGGGCGCGGTACCTGCTCGACGCCAAGCTGATGATGGTCGAGAATCCCGCCGGGGCCGGCAACCCCGAAGACGATCATCATTTCATCCCGGTCCGGGACGACTCAACCTTCGGGGACTGGCTCGCCGGCCGCGGCCCGGTCACCCGTCCCCCGACCCCCGAGGATCTCTCCTACCATGCGACCACGGTGTTCCCCCCGGTCCGACCGCGTGGCTGGTGGGAACTGCGCTACCTCGACGCGCAGCCGGGTGACGGCTGGCAGGCTGCCGTCGCGATGCCGACGGTACTGCTTGACGACCCGGTCGCCGCGGACGGAGCGTTCGAGGCGTGCCTGGCCGTCGCGCATCGCTGGCCGGCCGCGGCGATGCTCGGCATGGCCGACGAGCCCCTGCGACGCGCGGCGGTGCGCTGCGTCGACCTGGCCGTGAGCGCCCTGCGCCGCGGCGGCGCGACCGATCTCGCCGAGACGGTCGAGTCGTTCGCCGGACGCTACCTCGACCGCGGCCGATGTCCGGCCGACGAACTGACCGAACGACTTCTCGCGATCGGCCCGGCCGGTCTGCTGCGTGAGGAGGCCCACCGGTGCGTCTCACTCGTCTGACCCGGTCCCCGGCATCCCCAGCCGCCCAGGCCGACCGGGAGACCGCCGCCGACCAGGAGACCGCCGCCGACCGGGATACGAAGCCGATCACCGCCGACACCGTCGCCGACGCCCTGCGGACCGCACGCCAGCGTTCACTCACGTACACCGACATCGCCGCGGAGGATCTCCTCCGCCAGCACTCGCCGCTGATGTCCCCGCTGGTCTGGGACCTCGCCCACGTCGGCAACTACGAGGATCTCTGGCTGGTGCGCGCGCTGGCCGGCGGCACCGGGACGCGGCCGGGGCTCGACGACATCTACGACGCGTTCCGGCACAGCCGCGCGAGCCGCAGCCGGCTGGCCCTGCTCGGCCCCGCCGAGACCAGGGCGTACCTGCACGAGGTCCGCGGCCGCACTCTCGACCTCCTCGACCGGTTCGGACCCGACCGGTTCGGACCGATGGCTGGCGCAGGCGCGGAAACCACTGCCGTACCGGAGCGGGAACGGCTGCTCGCCGACGGCTTCGTCTACGGCATGGTCGTGCAGCACGAGCACATGCACGACGAGACAATGCTCGCCACGCACCAGCTCCGCCAGGGACCGCCGGTACTTGCTCCCGGCGCGGCGCCACCGCCCGGCCGCCGGGTGCCGCGGCCGGAGGTCCTCGTGCCGGGCGGCGAGTTCACCCTCGGCACCAGTATCCATCCCTGGGCCTTCGACAACGAGGGTCCCGCCCACCGCGTCCACCTCCCCGCGTTCTGGATCGACACCCTCCCCGTCTCCAACCGGGCGCAGGTCGCCTTCATCGACGCCGGCGGATACGACGACGAGCGGCTCTGGTCGGCGGCGGGATGGGAATGGCGCCAGACGGAGGGCCTGAGCGCGCCCGCGTTCTGGTGGCGCGAGGGCGGCACCTGGCTGCGCCGCCGGTTCGGCCGGGTCGAGCCGGTTCCCCTCGACGAGCCGGTCCAGCACGTGTGCTGGTACGAGGCCGAGGCGCATGCCCGCTGGGCCGGCAGGCGGCTGCCGACCGAGGCCGAGTGGGAGAAGGCCGCCGCCTACGACCCGGTCACCGGACGTTCACGGCGGTATCCGTGGGGAGACACCGATCCGACTCCGGAGCGTGCCAATCTGGGCAACTGGACGAGCGGCCCGGCCCCGCTGGGGGCCTATCCCGCGGGCGCGAGTCCCTGCGGAGCCGAACAGATGATCGGGGACGTCTGGGAATGGACGGCGAGCGGGTTCACGCCGTACCCGGGCTTCGCGTCTTATCCCTACCGGGAGTACAGCGAGGTCTTCTTCCCGAAGGCCGGGCGGGAGTCGTCCTTCCGCGTCCTGCGCGGGGGCAGCTGGGCGACGGACGCCGTCGCCGTCCGCGCCACGTTCCGGAACTGGGATTACCCGATCCGCCGGCAGATCTTCGCCGGATTCCGGCTGGCCCGCGACGCCGGGTGACGAACGAGCACGCGTGCGAAGGAGACCTCGGTGTGCCGGCACCTCGCCTGGATCGGAACGCCACGGACCCTGGCGGGGCTGACCCTGGAGCGTCCGTACAGCCTGCTGCGCCAGTCGTGGTCGCCGAGGCGGATGCGCCACGGCACGGTGAACGCCGACGGGTTCGGAGTCGGCTGGTACGCCCCGGCGCTGCGGGCGGCGCCGGCCCGGTTCCGCCGGGCCGTGCCGATGTGGACGGACGCCTCGTACGCCTCGATCGCCGGCGCGGTCGCCTCCGGCTGCGTGCTGGCTGCCGTGCGTAGCGCCACCGTCGGCATGCCGATCGAAGAGAGCGCGACGGCTCCCTTCACCGACGGCCACCGGCTGCTCAGCCACAACGGCCGGGTCGACCCGGTGGCCGTCCGGCGGATGCTGCGCGACCGGCCCGGCGCTCCGGTCCCGGACTCGACGTGCGACTCCGCGCTGCTCGCCTCGCTGGTGTGGGAGCACGCCGGGAAGCGTCCGCTCGCCGAGGCGGTCGCCGAGGTCGTGCTGTCGCTGGACGCGGCGGGTTCGGGCGAGCGGGCCCGGCTGAACCTGCTGGTGGTGGATGGAACCCAGATCGTGGCGACCGCCTGGCGGGACAGCCTGTCATACCGGAGGGAGAAGGATGGAATCCTGGTCGCAAGCGAACCAGACGATGACGAACCGGGCTGGGTGGACGTTCCGGACCATCACCTCCTGGTAGCCGACACACACCAAGTCACTCTTCGTAACATGATCTCCTAGATCAGTTACCGTGGGTTGCACCACGTTGATGGAGGGTACATCCATGACACCAAGGACTCCGACAACCACCCGAGCGGATGATGCCGTCCCCGAGGGGACGGGCGCGAACGGCACGGCGGAGATCCCGTTCCCGGGCCTCTCCGTCGACCGCCACCTGCACGAGTCGGATCGCGCCGTCACGCTGGCCCGCGACGTGCTCGCCGGCCTCACCGCGAGCCCCCGCGAGCTGCCGCCGAAGTGGTTCTACGACACCACCGGCGGCATGCTGTTCGACAAGATCACCCGGTTGGCGGAGTACTACCCGACCCGGCGGGAACGGGCCATCCTGGTCAGTTACGCCGACGAGATCGCGGCTGCCTGTCCGGCCGACACCCTCGTCGAGCTGGGATCGGGAACCTCCGACAAGACCAGGCTGCTGCTCGACGCACTGCGGGCGGCCGGCAACCTCCGCCGTTTCATCCCCTTCGATGTCGACGAGGCGGCCCTGGTGCGGGCAGGTCGCGGAATCCTCACCACCTACCCGGGGCTCTCCGTGGCGGCCGTGGTCGGGGACTTCGAACGGCATCTGCACCAGTTGCCCCGAGGTGGCCATCGGCTGCTCGCCTTCCTCGGCGGCACGGTCGGCAATCTGCGCCCTGCGCAGCGGCAGAACCTCCTCCGTACGCTGCGCGAGCAGGCCGGGAGCTCCGACGCCCTGCTGCTGGGAACGGACCTCGTCAAGGACGTCGACCGCCTCGTCGCCGCGTACGACGACGGTGCCGGGGTCACCGCCGCTTTCAACCGTAATGTGCTGACGGTGATCAACCGGGAGCTCGGGGGCGACTTCGACATCCGCGGATTCGCGCATGTGGCGGTCTGGAACGCCGAGAACTCCTGGATCGAGATGCGGCTACGTTCCGTTCGGGAGCAGCGCGTCTCGATCGCGACCCTCGCCGTCACGGCCGATTTCCAACCGGGCGAGGAGATCCTCACCGAGATCAGCGCCAAGTTCACCCTGGACGGCATCGCCTCGGAGCTTGCGCTGGCGGGCTGGGCGGTGGCGCGGCAGTGGACGGATCCCGATGGGGATTTTGCCGTGACGCTCGCGACGCCGTCGTCCGCCCCCTCCGCCGTCCCGGTCTGAGCCAGGCCCGGTCCGAACCCGTCCCGGTCCGAACCCGTCCCGGTCTGAGCCAGGCCCGGTCCGAGCCGGGCCCGCCCGGACGCCGCCTCATCAGCCGCCGAGCAGACCGACGTCGCGCGCGGCACCGGTGGAGGCCGAGGTCGCCATCGCCGCATAGGCCCGCAGCGCCATGGACACCGGCCGTTCCCGCCCGGTGGGACGGTAGCCGCCGGCCGCCTCCAGCGCCGCGCGTCGGCTCGCCAGCTCCTCGTCGGAGACCACGAGCTCCAGCCGGCGGGCCGGGATGTCGATCTCGATGATGTCCCCGTCGCGGACCAGGGCGATCCTCCCGCCGTGGGCCGCCTCCGGGGAGACGTGACCGATCGACAGTCCGGAGCTCCCGCCGGAGAACCGGCCGTCGGTGATCAGGGCGCACTTCGGGCCGAGACCGCGGCCCTTGAGGAACGCGGTGGGGTAGAGCATCTCCTGCATCCCCGGACCGCCGCGAGGGCCCTCGTAGCGGACGATGATCACATTCCCGGCCTTGACCCGCCCGGTGAGGATGGTGTCGACCGCTTCTTCCTGGCTCTCGACCACGAGCGCCGGGCCGCGGAAGGTCCACTGGCCCTCGTCCACACCGGCCGTCTTCACGACGGCGCCCTCGACGGCCAGGTTGCCGAACAGCACCGCGAGCCCACCCTCGGCGGAGTAGGCGTGCTCGACCGAACGGATGCAACCGTCCCTGGCGTCGGTGTCGAGGGTGTCCCACCGATTGGTGGAGCTGAACGGCTCGATCGTGCGCACGCCACCCGGCGCCGCGTGGAACAGCTCGATCGCGTCCGGCGAGGGGCTCGGGCCGCGGACGTCCCAGCGGTCGAGGAACTCGCGCAGGCTCGCGGAGTGCACCGTGTGCGGGTCCGGGTCGAGCAGCCCGGCCCGGTCGAGCTCGCCGAGGATCGCGGGGATGCCGCCCGCCCGGTGGACGTCCTCCATGTAGTAACGGGTGGAGCTCGGCGCCACCTTGCACAGGCAGGGGACGGTGCGGGAGATCTGGTCGATGTCGGCGAGGGTGACGTCAACGCCGGCCTCGACGGCGGCGGCCAACAGATGCAGCACGGTGTTCGTCGAACCGCCCATTGCCACATCGACCGCGAAGGCGTTACGGAAGGCGGCGGCGGTCGCGATCGACCGGGGCAGGACCGCCTCGTCGTCCTTCTCGTAATAGCGCCGCGCCAGGTCGACCACGAGGCGCCCGGCCTCGACGAACAGCTCACGGCGGGCGGCGGCGGTGGCCAGGGTCGACCCGTTGCCGGGCAGAGACAGCCCGATCGCCTCGGTCAGGCAGTTCATCGAGTTCGCCGTGAACATGCCGGAGCAGGATCCACACGTCGGGCAGGCCGAACGCTCGATCGTCGACAGGTCGCCGTCCGAGACGTCCGGGTTGACCGCCGCCGACATCGCGGTGATGAGGTCCAGCCTGGACCGAGCCGTGCCGCCGGAGATGACCGCGTTGCCCGACTCCATCGCTCCACCGGAGACGAACACGGTCGGGATGTTCAGCCGCAGTGCCGCGAGCAACATCCCCGGGGTGATCTTGTCGCAGTTGGAGATGCAGACCAGGGCGTCGGCGCAGTGGGCGTTCACCATGTACTCGACACTGTCGGCGATGAGCTCGCGGGACGGCAGCGAGTAGAGCATCCCGCCATGCCCCATCGCGATGCCGTCGTCCACGGCAATGGTGTTGAACTCGCGCGCCACCCCACCGGCCTCGGCCACCGCCCCGGCCACCAGCGAGCCAAGGTTACGCAAGTGCACATGCCCCGGGACGAACTCGGTGAAGCTGTTAGCCACGGCGACGATCGGCTTGCCAAAGTCGTCGTCGGTCATCCCGGTCGCGCGCCACAGGGCGCGGGCGCCGGCCATGTTCCGGCCGTGGGTGGTGGTGCGGGAGCGCAGGGCGGGCATCTCGACCTCGAAGATCAATCCAGTGGCACTGCTGGCGGGGACCGCCGGCACTGACAGACGATGACACGACGGTACGCCACCGCACGGACGGGTCCAGCCTACCGTGTCGCGCCGGCCGGCCGGGCTGCGAACGACGAGCGACGGAATCAGGCGCCAGAGACCAGGAACCGGACCAGAAATCAAGAACCCGCGATCAGGAATCAGGGTCCGCCTCGGCCGGTGGCGGGGACGGGGGCGCGCCGGGTGGTAGGCCCCCCGGTCTGGGCCCACTGGGCGGAACGGCCCAGGGGTAGCCGGCGATCCGCCGACCGGCCCCGCGACCGCCGTCCGGTGCCGCCCGATGACCCGCGGGCCCCGGCTGATGCCCCGGCTGACCGGGGCGACCGGGATCACCCGCCCCACCCGGACCGTCTTCTCCCCCGCCCGGGCGGGG
>NZ_CDXDOS010000112.1:0-10378 GCF_978021245.1 Frankia sp. CoBUL1 | reverse complement strand
GACCCGCGCCTTAACTCGCCTCACCGACAGCACCCGACCGGCAACGCCGGCCGGGCATTCGGCGAGCCCTCCCACGACATCACCGAACACTTACGGTAAGGGGATCATCCCGACCAGTTCGTGTAGTGCGCGGTGGGTGGTCGACCGGATGCTTGATCTCCTCGGCGTGTGCCCGGGAATGCGCGTGCTGGAGATCGGGACAGGTACCGGCTACAACGCTGCGCTTCTCGCGGTGCAGGCCGGTTCCGGTCAGGTGACCAGCATGGAAGTCGACCCGATGA
Source organism: Frankia sp. CoBUL1 (assembly GCF_978021245.1). Taxonomy (NCBI): domain Bacteria; kingdom Bacillati; phylum Actinomycetota; class Actinomycetes; order Frankiales; family Frankiaceae; genus Frankia; species Frankia sp. CoBUL1. The sequence goes on along the minus strand of NZ_CDXDOS010000112.1, from coordinate 10,097 downwards.
TAGCCGGACAGGCACGGGCGGCGTTGGACCGGACCGGCCATCCCGTGCGGGTGATCGCCGGGGACGGGACCGCGGGCTATCCGGCGGGCGCACCGTACGACCGTGTGATCGCAACAGCGTCAGTGTCGGTGGTCCCCTGTTCGTGGGTGGAGCAGACCCGGCCCGGGGGGCGGATCGTGTTCCCGTTCGCCGGTACCTTCGACGGGGCGTTGGCGGCTCTGGTCGTCGATGACGATGGTGCGGCCCGCGGCCGGTTCCACGATGAAGCCGGGTTCATGCGGCTACGGAACCAGCGGCGCGACCCGCATGTGTGGTGGCTGGGTGAGGACGACGCGGACGTCAGGCCCACCCGCCGGTATCTCCGCGAGCCTTTCGATGATGCGGCGACCGGGTTCGCGGTCGGCTTGTGGCTGCCGGGCTGCACGACCGGGGACATCGACGAAGGCGGCCCCGCGAACACCCTGTTGCTGTCTCACAGCCCGTCGCAGTCCTGGGCATCGCTGACCGCAGGCCTGGACGAGCACGAGATCACCCAGTACGGGCCGCGTCGACTCTGGGACGAGCTGGAGACGGCCTACGACTGGTGGATGAACTCCGGCCGGCCCTCCCGCGATCGGTTCGGGCTCACTGTGACTCCCGACGGGCAAATCTTCTGGCTCGACAGCCCGGACCACGCCATCCTTCTTCGCTGAGCCGGACCCGGGAGGGCGGAACGCTCCGACAGGCCGACCTGCCGGCGGCCGAAGGCCGCCCTTGAAGGGGCGCAGGTGGCACGCCGCTGGCGGCCCGACGGCACCATGCCAGCTGACCTGACCGACGCCCAGGTCAGCTGCTACGGCGCCATCGAGCGGAAGGCGTAGCCGGGCCGGCTCGCGCTTCGGGAACGGTCAGGCACGGTGGATCAGGATGTCGCCGTCGCCGGTACGGGCGCGCACCTCGACGGTCTCGTCGGTGGGCGCGGGGGCGTGGATGGCGGTCAGTTCGCTGTGCACACCGCCGCGTCCCGAGCGGACGTCCAGCAGGGCGGCGGTACCTTTCCGTACTCCCACTTCGAGCCGGCCGGAACCGGATACGAGCGCGACCGTGCCGCGCACCACTTCGCCGATCCGCACGCTGCCCGAGGCGGTCCTGGCCTCGACGCCCGCCAGCGCGCGGTCGACGGTGATGGCACCGGAGGCAGTGATCAGCCGTGCGTCCCCCGTCACCTCACCGATGGTGACGCCCCCGTTGGCCGTCTTGACTACCGCCGAGCCGTCGATCTCGCGGATCCGGATCACGCCGTTCGAGGTCTTGATCTCGGCGTGCCCGGTCGTGCGGCCCACGGACACGTTCCCGTCGGCGGTCCCCAGCCGGAGCCTGCCGGTCTGGTCAAGGTCAATGTTGCCGGTGGCGGTGTGGAAGCTGGAATCGCCCAGACGGCCCGTGCTCTGGATGTTGGTCATCGAGCTCGCCTCGACCCGCGAACCGGTGGGCAGCTCGACTGTCACGGCGACGGAGCCGTCCGACCCGAACAGCGAGCGGGCCGTCTTCCTGGGTGCTCTGAGGTGAAGCTTGCCTTTGTCATATTCGATGCAGGTCTCCCGCGCCGTCCGCACGTCGGTGTCGTGCGACGGGTCGCTCGGGCGTACCTCCACGACCGTGTCGGCACGGTCGCTCGCATTGATCCGGACGTGGCCGGTCCCGAGTTCGATGACGGCGAGGATCGGTTCGGGGGTGCGGAAAGTCGGCATGATGATCTCCTTGTAACGTCGTCATCCTGGACATGGTTTGCCCGGACGCGGTGAACGCTGGCGCGGTGAACGCGATGAACGCCGGCGTGGCTAACGCACCCAGCCGCTGTAACGCAGTCCCATCTGCTGGCCTGCGTGCGGACCGGTGCGCCGCCCCGCGGCACCGGGGTCGAGCGCGGCGCAGACGGCGTGCACCAGCCAGGCGTTGACGGACAGTCCTTCGTGCTCGGCCGCTTCATCGATGCGCGGTTTGAGACGCTCGGGGACGCGTAGCGTGATCCGCGAGGTACGTCCCTCGTCGTCCTCTGGAGCGGCGGACGGTTGCCTGACCACGGCGGCCTCGAAGTCGTCCGCATCCGAGTGGTCGGCCGGCGGTGGCGTCACGACAAAATCAGGGTCTCGCCCACGCAGGCGTACCTCGACCGAGCCCGGCGCCAACTCTCGGGTGATCTCGTCGGCGGCGGCCGACAGCGCCTCCAGCAGGGCGAGCCTGACGGCCGAGTCCAGCGGCAGGGCGAGCCGCTCGGCCAGCGCGCGGGCGTCCTCACCCGCGGCTTCCGCGGCTGCCGCGAGTTCCCGGCGGAGGTTCTCGACATACGGTGCAAGGTCCATGGCGCCATCATGGCACCAAGTTGACGTCATATGCAAGCTCTGGCGGCCAGTAAGACGTCACAGGAGCGGTCGCAGATGACGTCATGGACGCCGTCACCTCGGCTGTCCGGCCGGTACGGCTGCCGGCGGGCGGTCGCGCACCCTCGTCGCGTGCGACGACTACGAAAAGTAGCGATCGTCGGGGTGCTCTCATCACTGTCGCAGGCCTCGGCGATAGTGGGGCGACCCGCTCGGTGGCGGCGGTGAGCAGACGGGGGTGGATGTGCCGGGCGACGCGCACGGCGTCAGGATGCAGCCGCCGCGGGCCACGGATCCGGGGTCGCTGGGCCGGCACCGGGTGCTGGGCAGGCTCGGTGCCGGCGGGATGGGTGTGGTCTACCTGGCCGAGGGGCCCCTCGGCCAGGTAGCGGTCAAGCTGATCCGACCGGAGTACGCCGACGATCCGCAGTTCCGGGCGCGATTCCATCGCGAGGTCCAGGCGTGTTTCCGGGTCGGCGGTGCCCACACCGCCCGGCTCGTCGACTTCGAGCTGGAGGCCGAACGTCCATGGCTGGCCACCGAGTTCGTCGACGCCCCGGACCTCGCCGCCCAGGTCGCGGCGGCAGGCCCCCTGCCCACCGGGGAGCAGATCATCCTGGCGGCCGGGCTCGCCGAGGCGTTGGCGTCCATCCACGCGGCCGGCCTGATCCACCGCGATCTCAAACCGTCCAATGTGCTGTGGACCGCGGACGGGCCGAAGGTCATCGACTTCGGGATCGCCGCGGCGGCCGAGGCGCGCCCGCTGACCGCGGTGGGCGGAGTCGTCGGCACGCCCTGGGTGGCTCTCGCCGGAGCAGGCCACAGGCGGGGAGGTCACCGCCGCCAGCGACGTGTTCGGCTGGGGGCCCTGGTTTGCTTCGCCGCCACCGGCCAGCCGCCGTTCGGCAGCGGCTCCGCCGACGCGGTGGCGTCGCGGATCGCGGCCGCCGAGTTCCAGATCGACTTCGACCGGCTCGCTCCGGAGCTGCACGCGCCCGTCCGCGAGGCACTCGACCGCCAGCCGCCGCAACGGCCCACCGCGTTCGACCTGTGCGAGCGGCTCGTCGGTCACGCCCGGGGGGCGCGGATCCCGGTGACGCGCATCCTTCCCGACGCCGCCCGGACACCCACCCCACCGGCTGCACCGCAGATCCCGGCTTCATCCGAGCCGCGGGCACGCCGTCGCCGTCGCTGGCTGTTGGTGGGCGCCGGCACCGTCGTGATCCTCGCGCTCGCGGGGGCGCTCGCCGCCGTGCTGGTGATCGGGGGCGACAACTCGAGCGCGGACAACTCGAGCGCGGACAACTCGGCGAGTGGCCGGCAGCCCTTCACCGCCGACGCGCCGTGGCGTCTCGCTATCATCGACCAGATCGAGGGCACCGACAACGGGTGCACGATCACCGTGACCAGCGACAGCACCGGCGAGCAGAAGGCGATCAAGGAGGTCTACGGCGCGAAGACCTTCCAGGTACCGCTTGTCGGCGGTTTCCACTGGCGGGCCAACGACCCCGGGTGCTCGGTGACGGCCCGCTCCGGATCGGGGACGGCCGTCCTGCCCTTCGCCCAGCAGGCCGGCACCGGCGACACCGACGCGTTCGAGGTCCCCTCGGGCCTTGTCCGGGTCGAGGTCGTGGACTTCGCCGGCTCGGACGACTGCGGGCTGCAGCTCCACGACGCCGCCGACGGCCGGGAGATCAGCTTCGGCACCGCGGCCCGCGGCGGTCCGCCGTTGCTGCTGGACCCGAGCGGACGCACCCAGGTCTACCTGGCCAATCTCACCTGCGGTGTCCGGGTGTCGGCCGCCCCGGGCTGAGCGGGTTCTGTTCCCCGCTGCCCGGCACAGCACCGTAGCGGCCCGTACCGACCGGGCGGCCGTAGGGCCGCTCGTGTCACCGCGGTCCGCACGTTGACGGAGGCGGGCTGGCCGAGGTCGTCACCGTTGCGCGCGGCTGATGGTTACGGCCGGCTGTTCGTGCGCCAGGTTCATCAAAGTGCCATCTGGGCGACCACGGCGGGTAACACGTGGTCCGTTCGTTGGTCGGCTGTTTCCGGTTGGCTTTATGGGCGCTCCGTCGGCGAGGGTCATCGCCGCTGCGCTGGAGGACTTGTGGACCGTCGTCGCGTGCTCGCGGGGATCGTCGCAGCGCCTTTCGCCGCCGTCCCTCTCCTCGTCCCGGTAGCCGCGTCGGTCGCCCCGGCGGGCGCCCTTGGTTCCGGCGGTGGCCAGCGTCGCCCGACACTGGTGATCGGGCATCGGGGAGCGGCCGGCTACCGCCCGGAGCACACCCTGGCCTCCTACGAACTGGCCGCCCGGTTGGGTGCCGACTTCGTCGAGCCGGACCTCGTGTCCACCAGGGACGGCGTCCTGGTCTGCCGGCACGAGCCGGAGATCGGCGGAACCACCGACGTCGTCGCGCATCCCGAGTTCGCCGCCCGCCGGACGACGAAGATTCTCGACGGCGTCGCGACCACCGGCTGGTTCACCGAGGACTTCACCCTGGCCGAACTGAAGACGCTGCGCGCCAAGGAACGGCTGCCCGAGGTCCGCCCGCGGAACACCAGGTACGACGGCCAGTTCGAGATCCCGACGTTCACCGAACTGCTCGACCTGCGCGCCCGGCTGTCCCGGGAACTCGGCCGCGAGATCGGCGTCTACCCGGAGACCAAGCACCCGACCTACTTCGCCAAGGCCGGCCTGCCCTTGGAGCGGCGGCTGCTGGACATCCTGGTCCGGTACGGCCTGAACCACCGGGGCGCGCCGGTGTACGTCCAGTCCTTTGAGACCACGAATCTCTGCGAGCTGCGCACACTCGGCCTGCGCACGGCCTCGGTACAGCTGCTGTCCGCCACGGGCGCACCGTTCGATCTCGTCAATGCCGGCGACCCGCGGACGTACCAGGATCTGTCGACGCTGGCCGGGCTGTGGCAGATCGCCCGCTACGCGAACGGCATCGGCCCGGACAAGCTTCAGATCATCCCCCGGGCCGGGGACGGGACGCTGGGTACCCCGACCTCCCTGGTCACCGACGCCCACGCCGCCGGGTTGGTGGTGCACCCGTACACCTTCCGCGCGGAGAACACCTTCCTCCCGAAGGACTACCAGGTGGGCACCAGCCCCAGCGACCTCGGCCGGGCCGTCGACGAACAGGTCGCCTATCTCAAGACGGGCATCGACGGGCTGTTCACCGACCAGGCCGATATCGGCGTCCGCGCCCGGGCCGTCGCCGCCGGCCTTCCGAACCCCGGACCCCCACCGGCCGGCCACCACGCCACTCAGTGACCCGCCCCACTCAGTGACCCGCCGGCAGGTCCGCCTCGACATCGGACAGCCGGTTAACCGAGGGTCGGAAGCACCCGTTCGAAGAATTCGTGGTGACCGGCGAACGTGAGCTCCAGCCGGGTGAACTCGTGCGGCGTCACCCAGCGGGCGTCGCTCACCTCGCCCGGGTCGAGGATCAGTTCCTCGTCGGATCCGACCTCGGCGGTCCACCAGCGCAGCTGGTAGCTGCCGTCGTCGGTGTCGCATTCCCAGACCTTCGCAAGGGGGGTGACCGCCAGCCCCACCTCCTCACGGACCTCGCGAACCAGCGCCGCCGCCTGGCTCTCGCCGGGCTCGATCCGGCCGCTCAGCGGAGCCCAGTAGCCCGGTCTCCGCGCCTGCGGCCCACGCCGGATGACCAGTACGCGACCGGCTCTCAGCAGCACCGCGACCACGGCCTGCCGTTTGCCCACCGCTGCCGTCACGGGAACCAGGGTAGGGAGGAGGCCGGCGTCGCGACGGAAAAGTGTGGAGGGTTGAGTGTGGAGGGTTCGGCACGGCCCGCAGGTCGTGAACCGTGCCTGACCCTCCGCGGTTCAGCCGACACCATGATCGGGAGGATCGCCGGACGTCGCCGGATACGGACGGCGACCGTGCTGGTCAAGGGATGATTCCCATCAAGGGGTGATTCCCCCTCGGGCGACGAGCTGGGCGGCGATGACGTTGCGCTGGATCTCGTTGGTGCCTTCGCCGATGATCATGAGTGGGGCGTCACGGAAGTAGCGTTCGACGTCGAACTCGGTGGAGTAGCCGTAGCCGCCGTGCACCCGGACCGCGTTGAGCGCGATCTCCATCGCGGTTTCCGAGGCGAACAGCTTGGCCATCCCGGCTTCCAGGTCGCATCGGTCGCCGGCGTCGTAGCGGTCGGCGGCCAGGAGCACGAGCTGGCGGGCGGCGGTGTACTTGGTGGCCATGTCGGCGAGGTAGTTGCCGATGGACTGGTGTTTCCAGATCGGCTTGCCGAAGGCCTCGCGTTCCTGGGCGTAACGCAGCGCGTCGTCCAGCGCGGCGCGGGCGACACCGAGGGCGCGGGCGGCGACCTGGATCCGGCCGATCTCCAGGCCCTTCATCATCTGCGCGAATCCGCGGCCTTCCTCGCCGCCGAGCAGCGCATCGACAGGAACATGGTAGTCATCGAAGGACAGCTCACAGCTTTCGACGCCCTTGTAGCCGAGTTTTGGCAGGTCCCTGGACACGGTGAATCCATCGCCGGGTTCGGCGAGCAGGATGCTGATGCCCCTGTGCCTGGGCTCGGCTTTCGGATCGGTCCTGCACAGCAGCGCGATCAGCTGGGAGCGGCGGGCGTTGGTGATCCACGTCTTCGCCCCGTTGACCACGTAGTGCTCACCGGCGCGGCGGGCGCTGGTGGTGAGGGCCTGCAGGTCGGAACCTCCAGCGGGTTCGGTCAACGCCATCGTGGCGCGGATCTCACCGCTGGCCAGTGCGGGCAGATAACGCAGCTTCTGCTGCTCGGTGCCGAAGGTGAGGATGAGTGTGGAGACGACGGTGTGGCCACCCATCGCGCCGGCCAGGCTCATCCAGCCGCGGGCGAGCTGCTCGGTGACCTGGACGTAGCAGGGGGTGGAGACGGCAACCTCGCCGTAGGGTTCCGGAATGGCCAGGCCGAAGATGCCGAGCTTTTTCATCTGCTCGATGAGCTTCTCGGGATAGTCGTTGGCGTGTTCCAGGTCCCGGGCGACCGGGCGGACCTCCCGATCGACGAAGTCGCGCACGGTGTCGACGATGGCTTGTTCTTCTGCGGTCAAGGTACTCACGCCGGGTCCTCTTCGGCTGGTCCTCTTGGATGGCTCTTGGATGGCTGGTCCTCTTTGAGTGGGGGGCCGGGGGTCGGCGGAGGTCAGATGACGCCGTCGGCACGGAGTGCGGCGATGGCGTTATCGGTGCGGCCCAGGCTGCGCAGGATGGTGTCGGTGTGTTCGCCGAGGGCGGGAACGGGGTTCATCACCGGGTCCAGGTCGGTGAGGGTGGCCGGGGGCAGGAGGGCTCCGATGTCGCCGCCGGGGGTGGCGACGGTGCGCCACCGGTCGCGGCCAGTCAGGACGGGGTGGTCGAGGAAGTGGGCGACGGAGTTCAGTCGGGCGTTGGCGATACCGGCTTTGGCCAGCAACGCCAGCACTGTGCCGGTATCGAGCGCGGCGAATCGGTCCGCGATCACCCCGTTGAGGGCGCCGCGGTGGGCGACGCGTGCGGAGTTGGTCGCGAAGCGGTGGTCCTCGGCCAGGGTCGGGTCGTCGAGCACGATCCGGCAGAAGGCGTGCCATTCGCGTTCGTTCTGGATGGCCAGCAGCACCGTCTGGTCCTCGGCGGTGGTGAACGGGCCGTAGGGGGCGATGGTGGCGTGCTGAGCGCCGACCCGTGCAGGTTGCCGCCCGCCGTACCGGGTGTAGTAGGCCGGTGAACCCATCCACTCGGCGAGGGCCTCGAACAACGACACCTCGACCGCGGAGACCGACCCCGTGGTGGCGCGCCGGTAGAGGGCGGTGAGGATGCCGGTGTAGGCGTACATGCCGGCGGCGATGTCGGCGACCGAGATCCCGGCCTTCGCCATCTGGTCCGGGCTACCGGTCAGCGACACGAGGCCGGTCTCGCACTGCACGAGCAGGTCGTAGGCTTTCCGGTCGGCCCAGGGCCCGTCGGTACCGTAGCCGGAGATCGTGCAGGGGATCACCCGAGGGTGCCGGTCGGCCAGGGACGAGGCGTCGAGGCCGAGGCGAGCGGCGGCGCCGGGGCCGAGGTTCTGCACCAGCACGTCGGCCCCGGCCAGCAGCTCCTCCAGAACCGCGCGCCCCTCGGCGGTTTTCACGTCCAGGGTGAGGGATTCCTTGGAGCGGTTGAGCCACACGAAGTAGCTCGACTGGCCGTGCACCGACACGTCGTAGCGGCGGGCGAAGTCGCCGCCGTCGGGCCGTTCGATCTTGATGACCCGCGCGCCGAAATCAGCCAGCTGGCGGGTGGCGAACGGGGCCGCGACGGCCTGTTCCAGGCTGACCACGGTCACCCCGGCCAACGGCAGCGGGACGTGCGGCGAAGGGGAGCCCGGCGCGGCGCCCGACTCAGTGCGGTGCCGCTGGTGCTCGGTCATGTGGTGCTCGGTCACGTCAGGCCGCTCCTTTGGCCAGGCAGGTGGTCTGCCAGCAGCGTCGCGGCACGCGCCCAGTCCAGTCCGGTCAGCAGCGCGGGAACGTCGGGGCCACAGTCGGCGATCTTGGCGTGCAGGTCCTGGTCCGAAGGTGGCCGCCCGGGCGACCCGGGTGGCAGCCGCTGGCTCACCGAGTACCGGGCGCCACCGCTGAGGGTGAGCGTGATATCGATGCGGCCGGAGAGCAGCCCGTCACCGCCGGGGGTCTCGGTGACGGCTACGAGCTGGAGCAGACGCTGGGCTTCGGGTCGGGTCACGGCGAGGTCGGTGAAACTCCCGAAGCCGGGATGGGGGTCCAGCAGGGCGGCGGCGATGGCATATTCCAGGCTGAACTTCCCCTGCAGCCCGGTGCGGGGCCGATGGTGGATCAGTGGCTGCACCGCGCCCGCGGGTGTGCTCACCTCGATCGCGGTGATGCCCGAGGCGACGACGTCGGCAGGCAGGTGCTCGCGCAGCGCGCTGATCGGGCGTTGCAGTGCGTAGCAGCAGGGAAAAATCTTGATCGCCAGCCCGCCGGGCACCGCCGGGCCGGTCACGTCGATGCGGTCCGGGTCGCCGCCGACCAGTCGTAGCCATGCGTCCAGCGCGGTCGGATCCGCGGTGGCGCCGGCGGCGGCCAGCCTCGCCGCCCGAACTCCCGCGTCGGCGGCGAAGCCGACCTGCAGGGACTTGCCGGCGGAACCGAATGCCCGCTGCACCCCGCCGGCCGCGGGAACCGAGAGCGCGATCGCGGTGGCGATCCGCTCGGCCGACAGGCCCAGCGCCACCGACGCGGACACGGCGGCGGCCGGCGCCCCGGCCGTACAGGTGGCGTGCCATCCGCCGGCATAGTGCGACCAGCCCAGCGCCACCCCGAGCCGTGCCATCATCCCGGCCCCCGCCAGGTAGGCGCGGGCGTCCCCGCCGACGGCCAGCGTCGCGGGGACGCACACCACGCTGATGTGGGTGGTCGACTCCAGGTGCAGGTCGTCGAAATCCAGGACGTGCCCGACCGCCGCCCAGCGCGCCGCGTCCGGCAGCCCGGCCGACAGCGCCACCAGATCGTCCTGCCGAGCGGCGAGCGTGACCGCTATCGTGTCGAGCAGCGAGCGCTGCGCCGGGTCGAGGTCCGCGGCACTCGGCGCGTAGTCGTGCGCCCACCGGGCCAACGTCTCGGCGGTCGGTTCCATCCACAACTCCCGACTCCCGCCAGCGCGGGGCCACACCTGGATCGCCCGTGTCCGCGGCGCACATACCCGCCCGGAGAATAATGTACGGC
>NZ_CDXDOS010000111.1:0-10409 GCF_978021245.1 Frankia sp. CoBUL1 | reverse complement strand
CCCGGGCCCACCGCCCCCCGAGCCAACACGAAGTTCTCGGTGGCCTTCGCCGACCGGCCGTTCCCGTCGACCAGAGCGAAGAAGAATCCGTCCACGGTCATCTGGCTGCGGTGGGCCCGCATTGCCGCGATCTTCGCGGCGAAGAAGCCCGGCGCCTCGATCGTCGTGGTGACCTTGGTATCGGGAACCGACAGCAGCATGTCCGAGGGCATCGTGATCCCCTCGGGGACCGTCTTCGCCAGGTCGGACCGCCAGATGCGGTCCACCGCGGACTCGACCGCGGAGTGGGACAGCGCCGTCTCGTACAACTTCGAGACCTGCCAGGTCGGACCCGCGTCGGGAGCGAAGTCCGGATCGGCCGCGTCGGCGAAGGCCCGGACGGTGACGTCGTGCGCCCTGATGTGATCGGGATGACCGTAGTCCCCGATCGCGTCGTAGGTCACGATCACCTGCGGCCGGACCTCCCGCACGATCCGTACGAGCGCCTCGGACGCGTCGTCCATGTTCGCCCGCCAGAAGCAGCGCGGGTCGTCGTTCGCGGGGCTGTCCAACATGCCGCTGTCCCGCCAACGACCGGCGCCCCCGAGGAAGCGGTAGTCGGTGACGCCGAGCTCGGTACACGCCTGTTCCAGCTCCCCGATCCGGTATCCGCCGAGCTGGTCCGCGCGGTCCGCCCGCAGGTTGGTCAGCTCGGGGACCAGCACCTCGCCCATCTCGCCCAGCGTGCACGTGACAAGGACCACCTGGGTGTCGGGATCGGCGGCGTAGCGGGCCATCGTCGCCCCGGTCGCGATCGTCTCGTCGTCGGGATGAGCATGGACGAACACGATCCGACGGGCCGGCAGCGCACCGGAACCTTGAGTAACCGGCATAGCTTGACGGTAGGGGCGACCCACGGACGGCGCATCTCGACCATCGAACCGGTAACTTGCGGATACAGAGCCCGCAATCGCATCGATAACCCATAAGAGACAAACAGCTCACAGATCAACGAATCGACGAAGGCGGGCGGAAAGAACAAAGATCTTCATCCAAGCATGATCCGGGGAACGGGAAGGGCATGAGTGATGCACCCGCCAGACAGGACGTCCGATGGACTCGGGAGGCCATTCGCCGAGTCGAGGCCGACACCAACAGGTCGGCGGACACCCACCTGTTCCCCCTGCACCTGTGGCCGGCGGAACGGAGCGTGGACATCTATCTGAAGGACGAGTCGACGCATCCCACCGGCTCGTTGAAGCACCGCCTGGCCCGGTCGCTGTTCCTCTACGGGCTGTGCAACGGCTGGATCCGGGAGGGGACGACGATCGTCGAGGCGTCCTCCGGGTCGACCGCGGTCTCGGAGGCCTACTTCGCCCGCATGCTCGGGCTCCCCTTCATCGCCGTCATGCCCGCCTCGACCAGCACGCAGAAGATCGCCCTGATCGAACGTGAGCGGGGTCGCTGCCACCTGGTGGCGGACGCCACCACGGTGTACGCGGAGGCCAGGCGGCTGGCCGAGGCCACGAACGGTCACTACATGGACCAGTTCACCTACGCGGAACGAGCGACGGACTGGCGCGGCAACAACAACATCGCCGAATCGATCTTCAATCAGATGGCGTTGGAGCGCCATCCCATCCCCACCTGGATCGTCGTCGGCGCCGGCACCGGGGGCACCAGCGCCACGATCGGGCGTTATCTGCGGTACCGGCAGCACAACTGCGCGCTGTGCGTCGTCGATCCCGAGGGCTCGGTGTTCCATCGCGCCTGGTCCACCGGCGACCCGCACGTCACCGGCGGGCACTCCCGCATCGAGGGCATCGGCCGCCCACAGGTGGAGCCGAGCTTCCTCCCCGACGTCGTCGACCGGATGATCACTGTGCCCGACGCGGCGTCCGTCGCGGCCATGTTGTTCCTGGAGACGCTGACGGGCCGCCGGACGGGTGCCTCCACCGGGACGAACCTCTGGGGCGCGGTACGGCTCGCCTGCGAGCTGGTGTCCTCCGGTCACCGCGGCAGCGTGGTCACCCTGATCTGCGACGGCGGCGAACGGTACGCCGACACGTACTACTCCGGTTCCTGGCTCGACGCGGCCGGCCTCGACCCGCGGCCGTTCACCGAGATCCTCTGCCAGGCCGTGACCTCCGCGGCCTGGCCAGGCTGAGGCGGCCTGGCCTGATCGGGTTGAGGCAGCCGGGCCGGGCTGGGCGGCCTGGCCGGCGCGGTGGCGACCCACCGAAAGCGATGCTACGGTTCCTCTGGCCACTAAATGCCACCGGTAAATTACCTACTGCGGTGATTTTATGCGGAACCTGTCGCAGGATCCGGCCGGGCAACGACCGGCCGACTCCGAGCCCGCCCGGCACGGCGAGACGGTCCTGATCGCCGAGGACGATGCCGCGTTGCTCGAGGTCGCCCGGCGGATCCTGAGCCGCAACGGCTACGAGGTGCTGGCGGCTTCCACCGCCCTCGACGCATGCTCGATCGCGATCGAGCACCGGGGCGACATCCACCTGCTGCTCACGGACGTGATCATGCCGCGCATGCAGGGCAGGGAACTCGCGAACCGCATCCGGGCCCAGCAACCCGGCATCCGGGTGCTCTACATGTCGGGATACGCCGATCCCGTTCTCACCGCGCAGGGGAAGCTGGACCCAGGGGTATCGCTGTTGACCAAACCCTTCTCCGAACGCACCCTGCTGGACAAGGTCCGGCAGGTCCTCGATACTCCCCGCTGACCGGCCGCATACCCGGGGGACGCGGGGACGTTCAGGCAGAGACCGGCCGTCCGCGCAGAACGATGAGGTCCGGGGCGCCGAGCACCGCGACGTCGGCCCGCGGGTCGCTCGGATACACCACCAGATCGGCCCAGGCGCCCTCGGACAGGCCCGGATAACCGAGCCAGGAGCGGGCCCCCCAGGTCGCCGCGTCGAGCGCGGCCGCAGCCGGCAGCCCGGCCAGGCGAAGCTCGGCCACCTCGGCGGCGACCAGTCCGTGCGGGAGGCTTCCCCCTGCGTCGGTACCGACAAAGATCGGGATGCCGGCGTCGTAGGCCGCCCGCACCGTGTCATGGCGCCGGGCGTACAGGGCGCGCATGTGCCGGGCGTAGGCGGGGAACTTCGCCTCGGCGCCCGCAGCGATGTCCTCGAAGGTCGCGATGTTCACCAGGGTTGGCACGATGGCGACCCCCCGCTCGGCGAACAGCGGGATCGTGTGCTCGGTGAGACCGGTGGCGTGCTCGATGCAGTCGATCCCCGCCTCGACGAGATCCGCGAGGGAGTCCTCGGCGAAGCAGTGGGCGGTGACCCGGGCTCCGGCGGCGTGCGCCGCGTCGATCGCGGCCTTCGCCACGTCCGCGGGCCAGCACGACGCCAGGTCGCCCAGCCCGCGGTCGATCCAGTCGCCGACGAGCTTCACCCACCCGTCGCCCCGGCCGGCCTGCGCGAGGACCTCGGCGACGAGGTCGGTCGGCTCGACCTCCGCCGCGTAGTTGCGGAGGTATCGCCGGGGCCGGGCGATGTGCCGGCCGGCCCGCACCAGCCGGGGCAGGTCGTCACGGGCGTCGATCCACCGGGTGTCGGCCGGGGAGCCGGCGTCGCGCAGCAGCAGCGCGCCCGCCGCCCGGTCGGTGATGATCTGCTGCTCGGCGGTGGGCCTGTCGACGGCGCCGTGCGCGGCGAGGCCGACATGGCAGTGAGCGTCGACGAGGCCGGGCAACACCCATCCGGAGACCGTCCGTACGTCCCGGGCCGCCGCGCCGGTGGGAGCGGAGAAGGTGATCCGGCCGTCGACGACCCAGACCTCGTCACGGACCTCCGTCGGACCGACCAGCACGCCGCCACGGATCCGCAGCGCCGGCGCGTTCATATTCACGTCATATCCCTATCACCGTCGTCCGGTCACCGTCGTCCGGTCACCGTCGCGCCGGCACCAGGCCCGTGGCGAGGACGCGCCGCCCGATCGGGCCCCGGAAGCACTCAGACGTCGAGCTGCGACTCGACGGCGCGCAGCCGATGACGGGCCAGCGCGAGGTTCGCGCGCGGCTTGTCGAGCACCAGATAGAGGAACAGGCCACGGCCGGAATGGCTCTGCAACAACCGGATCAGATGATACTGGCGACCCAGCGTAATCAGGACGTCCTCGATGGTGTCCTGAAGCCCGAGACTCTCCATCGTCCGAATCTTCGCCCGGATGACCTCGGTGTTTCCGGCCGCAGCGATCTCAAGGTCGATCACATGCGTGTTACCGGCCGTTCCGAGGGTCATTCCACTGGTGAAGTCGACGAGGGCAACCCCAAGCGCCCCGCTTATCTCGAGCGATTCCTTCAGGGCAATGTCGACGCTGTTCATATCGCCTCCCGTGTGTTCGAGGTCGACGGCAGCTCCGACGCTGCCCCCGTTGTGCACTGGCGCCAGTTCACGCGAACCGCGCGTTGACAGTCGTCCCCGCAGCCAGTCCCCGCAGACCGGAAACCGCCCGGTCTACGACCGCTCGCACAACTTTAAGCCCACCCGACCGGATCGCGTGCGGGTGGGCGGAAAAAATGGGCTCGGTGGACAGGCGGACCACACGCCGAACCAGAAAAAGAGATGGCGATTCACTCGAAAAGAACCTGATCTTCACGCCATGAAAAGTCTGCCTCATCGAATACGTTGCACAAGAGCCCGAAGATGACAGATCACGTGCCGGCGGAGGTCGGTCCGGCGAGGAGTCGGGTGCCGTCGGGAAGGTTGCCCGAGGCCGCAGCGTCGCGGAGGTACTCCCACAGGACCCGTTGCAGCTCGACGGCGGCACGGGTCGGCTCGACGTCGCGGCGACGCGCCAGCCCGATGGTGCGTTGCAGCCCCGGGAGCACGAACGGGGTGACCCGCATGCCGAGCCGGTGGGCGACCGTGCTCGGAATCACCGCGCTGCCCAGACCCGCCGCGACGAAACCGAGCACGGCGTCCATCTCCCCGCCCTCGATCGCGAAAATCGGCTCGAATCCGGCCTCCCGGCAGGCCGTCACGGTGGCCTCCCGCAGGTCGTAGCCGCGGCGGAACATCACCATCGGGTGGTTGCGCAGATCGGCCACGGTCAGCGGGCGTCCGGCGACGATCGGTGGCTCGTCCAGCGACGAGACGAGGACCAGGCTCTCGCGGATCAGCGGCGAGGTCGCCAGTGCCGGGTCGCTGCTCTGCAGCGGAAGGATGATCAACGCCAGGTCCAGGCTGCCCGCGGCCAGATCGCGGACGAGGTCGCGTGATCCCCCCTCCTCGACCAGCAGGCGGATGCCCGGGTACCGCTGGTGGAACAGTCGCAGCACGTCGGGCAGGAAGCCGGTGCACAGGCTCGGGGTGGCACCGAGGCGCACCGTGCCGTGGCGCAGGTCGAGCAGCTCGGTGACCCGCTGGCGGGCGGTCTCGGTGTCGGTGAGGATGCGCCGGGCGAGCGGCAGGAGCGTCTCCCCCGCCGGGGTCAGGCTGATGTTCCCCCGCGCGCGGTTAAACAAAGGTGTGCCCAGCTCCTGTTCCAAGGCGCGGATCTGCTGGGATAGGGACGGCTGGGCGACATGCACCCGCTGGGCGGCCCGGGTGAAGTGCCGGGTCTCCGCGACGGCGACGAAATAGGCGAGCTGGTGGAGCTGCACGCCGCCAGCGTAGACGTCGATAGGACGGCACTATCGAGTCCAGGTTTATCATGTCTTGGACCACTGGAGGGAGTGCGCTCTAGGGTGCGCTCGTGGCTGTGACAACCCCGGCGCGGTCGGCGTCCCCTGCGCCCACCCCGCGGCCCCCGCGATCTTCGTCCGTCCTGCGCAACCTGTGGCGGTCAACCATCGGCAAAAAGACCGTGATGGCCGTCACAGGGCTGCTGATGCTCCTGTTCCTGATCGCTCACATGCTCGGGAACCTGAAGATTTTCTTTGGCCGCGACGACTTCGACCACTACGCCGGCTGGCTCCGGACGATCGGCGAGCCGGTCCTGCACGATACGTGGTACCTATGGATCCAACGCGTCGTGCTGGTGCTGGCCGTGGGCCTGCACACGGTGTCCGCGTACCAGCTCAGCCGGCGTGACCTGCGGGCCCGGCCGACAAAGTACGTCCACCGCCAACGAGCCCGGGCCAGTTATGCCACGCATGTGATGCGCTACGGCGGAATCACCCTCGCGTTGTTCATCGTGTACCACATCCTCGATTTCACGACGCTGACCCTCAACCGACACGGGGTCGAAGGTGCCGCCTACGACAACGTCGTGTCGAGTTTCAGCGTGTGGTGGGTCACGCTCATCTACATCGCCGCCATGATCTCCCTCGGGCTCCACATCCAGCACGGCTTCTGGAGTGCGGCCCAGACCCTCGGTGTCAACAACCCGAAACGGGACCGAGTTTTCAAGGCCACCGCCAATGTCCTCGCGGTTCTCCTCACGGTGGGATTCGTGATCGTTCCGGTGTCGGTTCTCGCCGGCCTGGTGGATTGACGGCACGGCACTGGACCGATGGGGCACTGCACCGATGGGTCACTGCACTGGTGGATTGAACAGCCGACGGCTCCGCGGCCGGCCTTGCGTGGCGCGGTGCCGGAAGCATGGGAAGGGCTGACATGTCGTTTTACAACCTCGGTGCCGACATCGCCGACACCGCGGCGCCGGACGTCCCGATCGAGCAACGCTGGGACAAGCAACGCTTCACCGCCAAGCTGGTCAACCCGGCCAACCGGCGCCGCCACACCGTGATCGTCGTCGGCACGGGGCTCGCCGGTGGCGCCGCCGGCGCCACCCTCGCCGAGCAGGGCTACCGGGTCATCCAGTTCTGCTACCAGGACTCGCCGCGCCGGGCGCACTCCATCGCCGCGCAGGGCGGCATCAACGCGGCGAAGAACTACCGCAACGACGGCGACTCGGTCTACCGGCTGTTCTACGACACGGTGAAGGGTGGCGACTTCCGCTCCCGGGAGTCCAACGTCTACCGTCTCGCGCAGACGTCCACCCAGATCATCGACCAGTGCGTGGCGCAGGGTGTGCCCTTCGCCCGGGAGTACGGCGGCCTGCTCGACACCCGGTCGTTCGGCGGCGTGCAGGTCTCGCGGACCTTCTACGCCCGGGGCCAGACGGGTCAGCAGCTGCTGATCGGCGCCTACCAGGCGCTGTCCCGGCAGATCGATGCCGGCGGCGTGGAGATACACCCGCGCACCGAGATGCTCGACCTGATCGTCATCGACGGGCACGCCCGCGGCATCGTCGCCCGCGACCTGGTCACTGGCCAGGTCTCCACCTACCTCGCCGACGCCGTCGTGCTCGCCACCGGCGGGTACGGCAACGTGTTCTACCTGTCGACGAACGCCAAGAACTCCAATGCCAGCGCGATCTGGCGGGCGTACCGGCGCGGGGCGTACTTCGCCAACCCGTGCTACACCCAGATCCACCCGACCTGCATCCCCCGCTCCGGCGACTACCAGGGCAAGCTCACGCTGATGAGCGAGTCGCTGCGCAACGACGGCCGCATCTGGGTGCCGAAGAAGGCGGGCGACACCCGCTCGCCCGACACCATCCCGGAGAACGAGCGCGACTACTACCTCGAGCGGATCTACCCGGGATTCGGCAACCTGGTCCCCCGTGACATCGCGTCGCGGGCAGCGAAGTACCAGTGCGACGCCGGTCGCGGCGTGGGTCCGGGCGGGCTCGGCGTCTACCTCGACTTCGCCGACGCCATCAAGCGGATGGGCGAGGACAAGGTCCGCGAGAAGTACGGCAACCTGTTCGAGATGTACGAGCGGATCACCGCCGAGGACCCCTACAAGGTGCCGATGCGGATCTACCCGGCCGTCCACTACACCATGGGTGGGCTGTGGGTGGGCTACGATCTACAGAGCAGCATTCCGGGGCTCTTCGTGATCGGGGAGGCGAACTTCTCCGACCACGGCGCCAACCGTCTCGGCGCGAGCGCGCTGATGCAGGGTCTCGCCGACGGCTACTTCGTGCTGCCGCCCATGCTGGGTGACTACATCGCCTCGACGAAGCTGGGCGCGGTCGACGCGAGCCATCCCGCGGTCGCGGAGACGGCGGCCGAGGCGACGGGCCGGCTGACCCGCCTGCTCGCCGTGAACGGTGACCGCACCGTCGACTCGTTCCACCGTGAGCTCGGCGAGATCATGTGGGACGAGTGCGGGATGGCGCGCAGCGAGGACGGCCTGCGCAAGGCGCTGGGGCGCCTTCCGGAGCTGCGCGAGGAGTTCTGGCGCCAGGTCAAGGTGCCGGGCGACGCGGGTAGTGTCAACCAGAGCCTGGAGCGGGCGAACCGGGTGTCGGACTTCCTCGAACTCGGCGAGCTGATGTGTGTCGACGCCCTGCACCGCGAGGAGTCCTGCGGGGGGCACTTCCGGGTCGAGAGCCAGACCCCGGACGGCGAGGCCCTTCGCGACGACGACCGGTTCGCCTACGTCGGGGCCTGGGAGTTCGCCGGCACGGAAACCCCGCCGGTGCTGCACCGCGAGGTTCTGGAGTTCGAGCACGTCCACCTCGCCCAGCGTAACTACGCGTGAGGCGGTACCGGTCAATGGATCACGACTGTACGAGGAGCCGACCGTGAAGCTCACCCTTCGGATCTGGCGCCAGGCCGGACCGGACGAACCGGGCCGCATGGTCACCTACGAGGTGCCCGACGCGAACCCGGACATGTCCTTCCTCGAACTGCTCGACGTGCTCAACGAGCGGCTGACCCTGCGGGGCGAGGAGCCAGTCAGCTTCGACCACGACTGCCGCGAGGGCATCTGCGGCGCCTGCGGAGTGGTCATCAACGGCCAGGCCCACGGCCCCCGGGAACGGACCACCACCTGCCAGCTGCATGTGCGAGAGTTCTCCGACGGGGACGTCATCGACGTCGAGCCGTGGCGCTCGGTCGCGTTCGGCGTCGTCCGCGACCTGATGGTGGACCGCTCCGGCCTCGACCGGATCATCCAGGCCGGCGGCTACATCAGCGCCCCGACGGGCAGCGCCCCCGAGGCGCACTCCACCCCGGTGCCCAAGGCCGTCGCGGACACGGCGTTCGACAACGCCACCTGCATCGGCTGCGGCGCCTGCGTCGCGGCCTGCCCCAACGGCTCGGCCATGCTGTTCACCTCGGCGAAGGTCGTGCACCTCAACAGCCTGCCCCAGGGCGCCCCGGAGCGGGCGAGCCGCACACTCAACCTGGTCGAGGCCATGGACGCCGAGGGCTTCGGCGGGTGCACCAACACCGGGGAGTGCACCGTCGCCTGCCCGAAGGGCATCCCACTGGACAGCATCGCCACGCTCAACCGCGAGGTTCTGCGGGCCTCGATCGGCCTCCGGTAGATCCGGTAGGCATCCCCCGACCTGAAGATCGGCGCGTTCCGTCCATAGGTGTCCACCCGACGTCCATAGGCTTGCCTGGACGAATGGCTGTACGCGCAGCACGGGACCGGCCCGCATCACGAGCCTGAGAGACCTGTGACGCGGCCGTCGCTGGCCTGGCCGGAATGCTTCCACCCAGGTCAGCGGCGGCCCCATGCCCGTCAGGGACCACCCCGTCGCCGGCTTGGCCAAGGAACGGATCACACGCCAGCCCGAGCACACAACCCATCCGGCTCGGCCGCCTCTGCTTCCACCAGCACAACACAGACCATCCACGATGATCATCGAGTGCCGTTGCAGTCCTCCAACCGGCTCCTCGTCCCGCTTACCGCGGCCGACCAGCGCCAGGCCCCACCCGAGCCGCGCGACGCGCTCCGCATCCTCGATCGCCACGTCGACAGCTACATCGACCACGCCCGGCTCGCACCCGCAGCCTGAAACGTGACACAGATGTGAAGAACCTACAGACCAAAGATCGCTAGACGGGTAAGTCCTATGTGGTTCGGGAACACGACGCGCGGTAGTTGTAGCCGGCCCAGCCGGCAACCTCGGAATGCTGGACGGTCGGCCGAGAGGCCCCGCACGGCACCGGGGTCGAACCAATGATCCAGCGGTTGTCGAACCAGAAGTCGCTGTCCGCGGCCACCTCCCGGATCATCCGCTTGACCAGCGGTAACGCCGCACGCGGCCGTTTGTTGTACCTCGACTGCCCGGGCAGCTACGGGAACATCCCGGCGAGGTGCTTGCGCGCGTAGCGCAGCCATCGGGCCTCCGAGCGGTGGCCGAGCAGGGCTTGGGCGACCGCGGGGCATCGGACTTACTCGTCTAGGTGCGGGATCGCTCCAAGGGCTTCGGCAGTGAGTTTCTGGGTGTTCTGTGCTTGTTCGGGGTTGGCGAGACAGACAGCGACGTAGAGGGCATCGAGGACCGTGAGGTGGATGCTTTGGCTGCTCATGGCTTCCATGCCGAAGTCGGTCTCGCGGCTACCGGCGACCAGGCAGGTGTCGACGACCTTAGTGGTTGAGCCTGGAAGTCCTTCGGGGGTGCAGTGATTCAGCTGGGTTCGGCGGGGAGGT
>NZ_CDXDOS010000110.1:0-10489 GCF_978021245.1 Frankia sp. CoBUL1 | reverse complement strand
GCGCCAAGGAGGTCATCAACGTCGGTGGGGAGAAGGTCCTGCCGCTCGAGCTGGAGTCCGTTCTGCTAGCCAGCCCGCTGATCGAGGACTGCGTCGTGTACGGCCGGGCGAACGCCATCACCGGCCAGTCCGTCTGCGTCGACATCAAACCCCGGGGCGAGCTCACTCGGGCCGAGGTACGTCAGCACGTGGTCGGATTCCTGGCCGGGAAGGTCGAACAGTTCAAGATCCCGGCGAAGATCAACGTGGTGGACGCGGTCACCGTCTCGGACCGTTTCAAGAAGCGAAGGATCGTGCTGTGAGGGACATCGTGCTGATCGGCGCGGACAAGTTCGCGCTGGAGGTCGCACGTTATGCCGGCGACTGCGTCGTCGACGGCCGGCCCGAGTACGCCGTCACGGCGTTCCTGGCGGTGGAGGGGGAGGCAGTGCACGCACCGGCCGACCGGTGTGCCGCACTCGCGGACTTCGCCCCCGGCCCGGACACCCGGGTGGTGCTGGCCGTCTCGGACGTTGCTCGCCGGCGCGCGCTGATCGACGGGTTCGTCACCAGGCACGGGCTGGTCGCCGAGAACATCGTCCATCCGAGCGCGCGGATCGACCCGGCGGCGCTGCGCGGGGCCGGGAACATCATCGGGCCGAACTGCTACCTGGGCGTGAACGTCGCACTCGGCGACCACAACGTCGTGAACTACTACTGCACGGTCGGGCATCACTCGCGACTCGGCTCGAACAACTTTCTCGCGCCTAACTTCAACTGCGGCAACACGGTCGAGATCGGTGACGACAACTTTTTCGGGCTCAGCTGCACACTGGCACCGGAGGTGACCGTCGGCAGCGACTGCCGGTTCCAGGCGGGCATCAGCATCTTCGACAACGCGACCAGCGGACATTCCTACCTGGCGCCGAACCGGGTCAAGTCCATCAAGTCGTTCTGAGGAGAACAGCGCATGAAGCGCGCGAAGGTTTCCATCATCGGTGCCGGCCCCGCGGGATCTGTCGCGGCACTGAGCCTGAACAAGCTCGGTCACGACGTGGAGGTCTTCGAACGGTCAAGCCTGCCCCGGTACCGGGTCGGCGAGTCCTTCCTGCCCGGAACGCTGTCGGTGCTGAACCGGCTGGGCCTGCAGGACGCGATCGACGCCGCCGGCTTCGTGAAGAAACCGTCGGCGACGTTCCTGTGGGGGCAGAACCAGGCACCCTGGACGTTCTCGTTCGCGACCCCACGGACCGCCCCCTGGGTCTTCGACCACGCCATCCAGGTCAAGCGCGAGGAGTTCGACAAGCTGCTGGTGGACGCGGCCCGGGCGCGCGGCGTCACGGTCCACGAGGAGACCCCGGTGACGGGCATCGACCTCAGCGCCACCGACCGGGTGACGCTGACCGTGCGCTCGGGGGGTGTCCCCAGGACGGTCGAGAGCGACTTCGTGATCGACGCCGGCGGAGCTGGCAGTCCGCTGGCCCGCCAGCTCAGGGCGCGCCGCTACGACGAGTTCTACAAGAACTTCGCGGTCTGGTCGTACTTCAAGCGGAAGGATCCGTTCGAACGCGGCCTGAAGGGCACCACCTACTCGATCACCTTCGAGGACGGCTGGGTCTGGATGATCCCGCTTAAGGGGGACATCTACAGCGTCGGCCTGGTCGTCGACCGCTCGAAGGCCAGCGAGGTCAAGGAGATCGGGCCGGACCGCTTCTACCGCGACACCATCGTGAAGTGCGCGCGCGCGATGGATATCCTGGGCGACGCTGAGATCGTCGACGAGGTGCGCATCGTGCACGACTGGTCCTACGACTCCGAGGTGTTCTCCGGGGACCGGTTCTTCCTCTGCGGGGACGCCGCCTGCTTCACCGACCCGTTGTTCTCCCAGGGCGTCCACCTGGCCACCCAGTCCGCCGTCTCGGCGGCCGCCGCGATCGATCGGATCATCGCGCACGAGGACGAACTGGACGCCGTCCACCAGTGGTACGGGCGCAGCTACCGGGAAACCTACGAGCAGTACCACGAGTTCCTGGCGTCGTTCTACACGTTCGCCTCGTTCACCGAGCCGGAGTCGGAGTTCTGGCTGCGCCGCCGGATCAGCGAGTCGGACGACGACCGGCTGAACCGCAAACGATGGTTCGAACGGCTGGCCGCGGGCGACGACGACACCGACACAGCCCGGTCGGTCGCGGGCTTCCGGGACCGTGCCGCCACGATGATCTCCATCGGTCGGCACAAGCGCATGGATCTCAGCGACGAGTTCACCGACGACGAACTCAACGGCGCGCGGGTCCGCTGGATCACCCACCTGACCAAGCAGCTGAACCGCATCACCTGGCTGCGCTGGAACGGCGACGAGGTCCTGCTGCGGCCGTACTACAAGGTCGAGCCGCTGAGTTTCCGGCTGGAACGCAAGCTGGTGATCGGGAACGAGCTGGGCCAGGACATGATCAAATATCCGTTGGAGGAAGAACACCGGCTCGTCTTCGAGGAACTCCTCAAGGACCGGGTCCCTGATCCGGCAGCTTGGTGACGCCGGAAGGCAGGATGTGGGCAGCCAGATCGTCATCCGGCTGATGGAGGCGGGTCTGCTGACCGGTTTCGACAAGAACGACAACCGGGTCCACATCCAGGACCGCCTGCGCTTCGACGGCGTGGGCACCGACTACGAGGTGTGAGCATGGAGCCAGCGGGCGGCGGCGAGTTCGTCGTCGCCGACGGCCCCGCGCACTGCCTGGTACCCGGGATGCTGGTGCACGCCGACCTGTGGCTGCCCTGGACGGGGGCGCTGCGGCTGCGGGCGCAGCTGACCGCCGGGCGGCCGGGGCCGGGCGGTGACCGGTTCACGTTCCGGCTGGTCGACCGGTCCTCGGTGCGCGACGCCGCGGTGATCCTGGTGGGCACGGTTGACGGGTTCGGTTTCGAGGCGCTCGGCGCGGCCGGGGTCCGACCGGGCAGGCTGACCAGGCTCCTGACCATCCAGACCGTCTCCGACCGGTCGACCTTCCTGCGCGCGCTGGAGGTGCGGCTGGCCGGCAACCGCACGTTCGGCCGGCTGACCGGGATGATCGACGGTGAGGTCGTGGCCGACGATCTCGACCCGCACTCGGTGAACTTCATGTGCCTGCTCGGCGACAAAGCGCTCAGTGCCGGCCGGGTCGTGGTCAACTCCGGGAACCGCGCGCTCAGCGAGATCGAGACCGAGACGACCGGCCTGCCGGACTGGGTGTGGAATGGCGGGTTCATCGAGGTCTCGCGGCTGGCGTTGCACCCGGACTACCGCGGCGGCGGGGTGGTGGTGGCGCTGTTCCGCGAGGTGGCCCGGCTCGCCTTCAACCTCGACTGCCGCTACCTGCTTCTCGATGCCATCGAGAAGCTGGTGCCACTGTACGAGAAGATCGGCGCCCGCCCGCTGCCCATCACCAAGACGCATCCGTACAGCAAGGAGACCGTGCAGGTGATGGTCATCGACATCGGCGCGAGCCTGGGCCGGATCGACCACCGGTGGCCGTACTGGCAGTACCTGTTCGGACCGGTGCTCAAGCACCACCTCGGCACGTCGCCCGCGGCGCCGCTGACGAAATCCGTGCACGGTGTGGGCCGGGTTCCCTACCTGATGAAGCGAGTGCTGAGCCACGTCGTCTGAACCCGTAAGGCTGACGAGAGCCAAGCGGCCAAACTGGGAGACGGGATCCGTGAGCACCATACGCAGTCCGTGGCGCGCCCTGACGGTGCTTGTCGTCGGCTACTTCATGGTCGTCCTCGACATGACGATCGTCGCCGTCGCCAGCCCGAACATCACCGACAGCCTGGACGCCGACATCTCGCAGGTGCTCTGGGCGACCAGCGGCTACCTGCTCGCCTTCGCGGTCACCCTGCTGCCGGCCGGTCGGCTCGGCGACCGGTACGGTCCGAAGAACGTCTACCTCGGTGGGCTCGCGCTGTTTACCGCGGCATCGCTGCTGTGTGGGCTCGCCCCGTCGATCGGTCTGCTGGTCGCGGCGCGGGTGGTGCAGGGGCTGGGAGCCGCCCTGGTGACGCCGCAGACGATGGCGATGATCACTCGAACCTTCCCGCCGGAACGGCGCAACGCGGCGATGAGCCTGTGGAGAGCGGTGGCGGGGCTCGCCAACCCGGTCGGGCCGCTGCTCGGGGGCGTTCTGGTGGACCAGCTGGGCTGGGAGTGGATCTTCTTGGTCAACGTACCGGTTGGGCTGGCCGGGCTCGTGCTGGCCGCCCGCTACGTTCCGGCGCTGCCGACCCACCGGCACCGGTTCGACCTGCCTGGCGTCGTACTCGGTGGAGTCGGCCTGTTCCTGCTGGTGTTCGGCATCCAGGAGGGCGGCGACCGGGACTGGGACGGGCTCACCTGGTCGATGATCGGCATCGGTATCGCGGTGCTGGTGGTGTTCGTCGCCCACCAGGCCCGCGGCGCCGGCGGTGAGCCGCTGCTGCCGCTGGGCATCTTCCGGGACCGCAACTTCGCGCTCTCGAACGTCGCCGTCGCCGCGGCTGGCGCGGCCGTCCCGGCGGTGCTGGTGCCGCTGTACTTCTATCTGGAATCGGTGCGCGCGATGTCCGGTGCGGACGCCGGGCTCGTAGTCGCGCCGATGGCGATCCTCGCGATGGTGTGCGTGCCGATCATTGGGATCTTCGGGGACCGGATCCATCCGCGGGTGATCCCCTCGGCGGGTTTCGCGCTGTTCGCGGTCACGCTGATGATTTTCGCGATGTTCATGACGCCGGACTCGCCGGTCGCCGTGTTTCTGGTGGGCGCCGGGCTGGTCGGGACAGCCAACGCCGCCATCTGGCCAACGCTCGCCGCGACCGCCACCCACAACCTGCCGCCGCACCAGGCAGGCGCCGGGGCCGGGGCGTACAACGCGGTCCGGCAGTTCGGCGCGGTGCTGGGCAGCGCCGCGATCAGCGCCGTCATCGCGATCCGGATGTCCGTGCGCGGCCTGGCCGCCAACAAGATCGTGGACGGCGGCACGGTGACCGGCACGCTGTCCAGCTCGGCTCGGGGTGCCTTCGGGGCCGCACTCGGCGACTCCCTGTACCTGCCAGCGGCGATCTTGGCCGTCGGCCTCGGCGCGTCGGCCCTGCTGGTGCACGCGGGCAGCCGCGCCCCCGCCCCTCACCCCGCTGGCGACGCCCACCCGGTCGCTGCCACCGAGGCCTAGCTATACCCGCGACCCACCCGGCGGTGAGGAGAAGGCCGATGAACTGGACCGAGCACGTGGACAACTACTGCGAGCGGACGTCGACGGCTTTCTGGTCCGAGCCGCTCGACGCGGTGAGTAACCTCGCGTATCTCGCCGCGGCGTTCGCGCTATGGCGCCTCCTGCGGCGCCATAGCGGCGTGCCGGCCAGCGTCGCGTTCATGCCGCCGCTCGCGGTGCTGATCGGGGTCGGCAGCTTCGCGTTCCACACGCTGGCGACCAGGTGGGCCCAGGTTCTGGACATCGCGCCCATCGGCCTGTTCGTGTTCATCTATGTCGGAAGTTTCCTGCGTTGGTTCTACCGGCTGCCTTGGACGTGGTGCCTGGCCGGCGTGGCCGGGTTCGCCTGTGTGACCGCCGCGTTCATCGCCCTCCTCGGCAGCCAGATCCCCAACCGTTCCGCACCGTACGTGCCGGTGTTGCTGCTCATGATCGGGCTGACCGTGGCACTGTACGGGTCACATCATGAGGACCGGTCCAGGTACTGGCGGGACTTCGCGACGGCCGCCGGGGTGTTCGCGGCAGGCCCGCTCGCCCGCACGATCGACGAGGAGGCCTGCGGGTCCTTCCCGATCGGCACGCACTTCGTCTGGCACCTGCTCACCGGGCTGCTGATCTTCGTGGTCGGCCGCGCCCTCGCGCGCCGCTGGCACTCACTCGCCGAGGCTGGTGATACTCGGCTCCCGGCCACGCCCGCGGGCAGGTCCCGGTCGACTGACTATCGCGCATGATTCCTCTGAGCCAGGACGGCACCGGCCTCACCGCGCAGTCGATCCGCCCGCCGGCGAAGCTCGTCCGCCCGGGTGTCGAGAGCACGTCGCGCGGCGAGCAGTTCCCTTTCCGGCACGGCGTCATCCCCCAGCAGGCCCCGCTCCCCCGATCGGGACCCGTTCGAGCCCACCTGCCCGGCGACCGGCCGCATCCGATCGTCGAACCGGTGCCGTTCGTCCACGAGGCTCGCCAGCTCCGCGCCGATGCGGTCGAGGTCCCGGCGCAGCCGGCGACGCGCGCGTTGCAACGCCGGCCCCGGGACGCCGGCCCGCCGGCTGCGGCGCAGGTCGGCGCGCAGCCGTTCCAGGTCATGGTGCACCTGTTCCTCCAGCCGGGACAGCCGCCCCTGGGCCTGCCTCGCCACCAGCCGCGACATCTGCCCGGTGATCAGCGGAGACGTCGCCAGCGTACGGACACCCGTGACCATCACGGCCAGGCCGAGCACCACCCCGGCCAGCGGCTCGCTGCTCACCGCGGCGGGCAGCGACGCCGGCAGCGGGGCTATCTCGTAGGCGCTCTGCAGCAGCAACGCACCGACGATCGCCGTGGCCACGACCGACCGGGGCTGCCAGGACACCAGGACCGCATCGATCCCGCGGGTGGTCAGCAGGTGACCGATGCTGCTGGTCAGGGCGGCCTGCGTCGCGGACAGCAGGCCCACGGCCGTGGCCAGCATCGGGGCCCGCCGGGCAGCGGCGAGCCGCCGCGTCCCCCACACCGCACCGCACACCAGCCCGCCGACCACCGCGCCGGCGAGGACCCAGCCGAACGTCGAGACGGCCCCCGGATCGCCCGGATGCGGATCTCCGGCGATCAGGAAGAGCACGAGGCCACTGGCCGTCGCCGCGGCCGCCCAGTCGCGGCGCGGCACCGCCCGCTGCGCCAGCAGGGCGGCGAACGGCAGGGCGAACAGTAGCTGGCAGATCTGCAGGGATTCGACGAGGGCCACCGCGCCCCGGCTCAGCGCCGCCGCGGCCAGCACATTGCCGATCACCGCGACGGCGACCCCGACATCCCACCACGGTCGCCGCACCAACCACAGCAGCAGCCGCAGGACGTCATCGGGCGGCGCCCGGAAGGCAACCCGCTGCTGGATCACCGCGGCCACCGCGAAACACACCGCGGAACCAAGGCCGAGCAGATAGGTCGCCACTCCCCCTCGATCCCGCGATGTACCTTCCCGGGGAAGGTCAGGGCCTCACACGGCCGGCCCGGTGCGGTCCGGCCGTTCAGATCCCGCTCATCATGCCTGCCAGATCCAAGATCAGGGAAATGACCCCGGTCGGGCCCCCACCTTCGTCCGCCGCCGGGTACCACGCCCGGGCTCGGGAATCCGCGCGGGCGGGGAGGTCACCCACGGTCGACGGCGTGGGCCTGCTTGTGGAGCTGGTAAATCCAGGGCGGGATCGTCGCCCAGAACACAATGATGTTACCGATGATCACCCCTTTGGCTCCGCCGAGGAGAAGGCCCGTGACCGGGCCGGCGAGCAGGAAGGGCGTGAAGAAAAGATTGATCCAGAAGGTGAGTCTGGTCCGGCCGAAGGCGTAGAGCACGGCGGCCGGTCCTACCGCCAGCGCCGGCCCGGCCTGCGCGATCATCGCGAGGAGAAGGAGTTCATGGGTCTGGCTCCAGGTATCGCCCAGCAGGGCCGTCCCGAAATCGTCGGGGAGGATCAGGAAGATGAGGGTCCACAGCACGCTGGAGGCGACCACCAGCGCGGACACGACGTAGGCGGCGCGGATGATCCGACGGGCCGGGGCACCCCTGCGGCGGGCGAACTCGGGGATCGCGAAGCTCATCAACGCGACGGCCAGGTTCGTCGTGGGGGCGAGCAGGGTCTGCAGACCGCGCAGAGCACCGACGAGCGCCGGCGAGCCGACCGCGGCGATGATCAGAGTCGACGTCTGCTGCGCCCCCTGGACCGTCACGAACTCGGCGGTCATGAAGCCGGTCGTCTCGCGGTGACCAGTGAACCAGGCAAGCGCCCGCCCCGGGGCGGGCCAGACCCGATGCTGCCCGATGCCGACCAGCACGGCCAGCGCCGCGGCGGCACCCCAGACGAGGACCATCACCGGCGCGCCGCCGGCCGCATCCGGCCCGCCGATGGCCAGCAGGACGATGCCCACGCCCATCCCGGCAGCCCAGACGAGATCGTTGACGACGGCGCGGAGGGGACGTCCCTGGGCGAACGACGTGTAGCGCCAGGCATCCTGCACCAGCAGGGCCGGCATGACCACACCCATCGCGATCAGGTTCGTCCCGACCACGCCCTCGAGGACGCCACCGACCGCCATCAGGCCGGCGCCCACGACGGCACCGAGTACCAGGGCCAGGCCGGACGCGGCGCGAGCGGCGGCGCGGAACGCGGCCGGGGCGGCGGCAGCGTAGCTGATCCCCAGGGGCGCCGTGGCAGCGGCGCGCGACAGGCCGACGACGATCGCGAAGATCGTGTAGGCAATCGCGAACGCACCGAACTCGGTCGGGTCGACCCGGCGGGCGATTATGAAGTTGATCGCCGCGTTGGTGCCACTGGACACGACCTGGTCGACGATCGTCCACAGCGCGTTGATCCGGCCGCGGGACCGGGACGGGTACGGATCGGCCGCCGGTAGATCCGCCGCTGGAGCCGCCGCGATATGCTCACGCGTGGCACCGATGGTCAGACCGTCGGTGACGGCGGGGCCGTCGGGATACGCCCACCGCGATCCGCTCACGCCGACAACTCTACCGTGACGTAAGAGTCATCTCGGCGCATGCCGCCCCCGGACAGGCACAACACAGGGAACGGGGCCCGCACAGTAAAGACACAGGATCCGCGTAGCGCACAGGATTCACACAGTAAGGGCACAGAATCCGCGAAGCCGCCGGACCGATCGTCTACCCATGACGTACTTCCCGGTCCCGAGACGGCCTTCGAGATGACCACCGTTTCCCCCCTCGTGAACGCACCCGGTGTGGACGTGCCCGGTGTGGACGTGCCCGGTGTGGACGTGCCCGTGCGGCATCCCGCGGGCCGCCCCCGCCTTCCCGGCCCCGCGGCCGGATCGGCCGCCTGGTACGCGGCCCGGCCGGCGACCCCGCGTGGATCCGGCCGTCGCTGCTGGCCCTGCTGGCGGCGACTGCGGTCCTCTACCTGTGGGACCTCAGCGCGTCCGGCTACGGCAACGGCTTCTACGCCGCCGCCACCACCCAGGCGGCCACGCACAGCTGGAAGGCGCTGCTGTTCGGCTCGCTGGACTCCGGCAACGCCATCACGGTCGATAAACCGCCGGCCTCGCTGTGGGTCTCCGGTCTGTTCG
The DNA here is from genome assembly GCF_978021245.1 of Frankia sp. CoBUL1. Taxonomy (NCBI): domain Bacteria; kingdom Bacillati; phylum Actinomycetota; class Actinomycetes; order Frankiales; family Frankiaceae; genus Frankia; species Frankia sp. CoBUL1. The sequence goes on along the minus strand of NZ_CDXDOS010000110.1, from coordinate 1,217 downwards.
CCCGGGCCTTCGGGTTCTCGAGCTGGACCGTGCTGGCACCGCAGGCGCTGGAGGGCGTCGCCGCGGTGGGGCTGCTGTATGCCACGGTGCGCCGGATCTCCGGTGCCGCCGCCGGCCTGCTCGCCGGCGGCGCCTTCGCGCTGACCCCGGTCGCGGTGCTGATGTTCCGGTTCAACAACCCGGACGCGCTGCTGGTGCTGCTGCTCGTCGCCGCCGCCTACTGCACGGTCCGGGCCACCGAACGGGCGAGCCTGCGGTGGCTGCTGCTGGCCGGCACCTGCGTGGGCTTCGGCTTCCTCACCAAGATGGCGCAGGCGTTCCTGGTCGTCCCGGCCCTCGGCCTGGGGTACCTGACGGCCGCGCCGACCGGTCTGCGCCGACGGCTCGCGCACCTCGCCGGCGCCGTGGCCGCGATCGTCGTCTCGGCCGGCTGGTACCTCGCCCTGGTCGAGCTGTGGCCGGCCTCGTCACGCCCCTACATCGGCGGCTCCACCAACAACAGCCTGCTGGAGCTCGCGATCGGCTACAACGGCCTCGGCCGCATCTTCGGTGGCTCCGCCGGTGGTGGCGTGGGCGGGGGTATGACCAACGGTTTCGGTGGCGCCACCGGCATCACCCGGCTGTTCGGGGCGAGCATGGGGGCGGAGATCTCTTGGCTGCTGCCCGCCGCGCTGATCGTTCTCGTGGCCGGCCTGTGGTTCACCCGGCGGACGCCGCGCACCGACCAGACCCGGGCTGCGCTCGTGCTCTGGGGCGGTTGGCTGCTGGTCAGCGGGTTGGTGTTCAGCTTCATGAGCGGCATCACCCACCCCTACTACACGGTCGCCCTCGCCCCCGCCGTCGCCGCGCTCGTCGCGTCCGGTGGAACCGTGTGCTGGCGTGGACGGGCGCGGATCTCGCACCGCGCCACCCTGGCCGCGATGATCGCGGTGACCGGGCTGTGGGGCTTCGTCCTGCTGGACCGGGTGGCGTCCTGGCTGCCCGTGCTGCGCTGGATCATCCTCCCGGCGAGCGTGCTGGTGGCCGTCGCGCTGGTGGCCGGTGCCGCCCGGCTCACCAGGATCACCGCCGTGCTCGCGGCAGCGACCGTGATCAGCGCCTCGGCGGGCACCTCGGCCTATGCGCTTGCCACCGCGGCGAACCCGCACAGCGGCTCCATCCCGATCTCCGGTCCCGCGGTGGCCGCCACGGCCGGCGGCGCCAGGGGTGGGCCGGGC
>NZ_CDXDOS010000109.1:0-10563 GCF_978021245.1 Frankia sp. CoBUL1 | reverse complement strand
GGGCGTGTAAGCCGGCAGCAACACCGTGCTCACCCAGCCGGCGTGCTCCCGCAGGAACGCGGCCATGATGTGTGTCGTCCGGGCGGCGCTTGCAGCCCGGCACGGTGCGTACTGCCATCCTGAACGGAGCCTACGGTGCCGAGCCCGCGGTCCGGCGCAGGTGTCTGGCGGTCGGCTGCCAGGACAAGTTCTCGGGCCTGCTGGAAAGCGCGAGGCTGCCGGCATGGTGAGAACTCGAACCCGCCCAGGCCTGTGCTGGCGAGCGTCTCGCCGACATGCTCCGCAGATGCACGGTCAGTTCAAGGTCATGGGCGCGGCGGTTCGGGCCGCAGGCGAGAGGCCCGCGGCTACGAGCGGCACCGTTCCCAGAGCGTGAGGTAGGCGCGGGCCATCTGGCGGTCAGTGAAGGTGCTCACGGCCGCTTGGCGTGCCCGTTTCCCCAGCTGGTGGCGCAGGACCGGATCATCCCGCAGCCGGCACAGCGCAGCGGCCAGGGCGGCCGGGTCGCCGGCGGGCACGAGCAGCCCGGTCTCGCCGTCGATCACTGCTTCGGAGACGCCGCCGACCGGTGTCGCCACCACCGGCAGCCCGGGTAGCATCGCCTCGACGATCGCCAGCGGAAAGCCCTCCGTCCTGGACGGCAGGCAGAAGACGTCGAAGCCGGCCAGGGCGTCGCGCGCCGCGTCGGACCAGCCGGTAAGGGCGAACCGGTCGGCCACCCCGCTGGCCGCCGCGAGTTCGATCAGCTGGCGGCGCTCGGCCCCGTCGCCGACGACAACCACGTTCGCCCCGTCCATCGTGGCCAAAGCTGCGATGAGCACGTCATAGCCCTTCATCCGATCGAGCCGGCCGAGGCTACCCACCACCATCGGGCCGGGCCGGCCGGCCGGCCGTCGTGGCGGGGCGCCGAGGCCGGGGGCAGCATTCGGGATGCTGCGCACCGAACCGCGTCCCAGGACGTAGAAGTCCTCCACCCGTCGCGCGCTGCCGGCTCCCACGGCGACCCGGGCGTCCGCCCGCCGCGACAGCGCCCTGGTCCGCAGGAGCAGCGGCAGGTCAGTCGTCCGCAGCGGAAGCTGATCGACGGCGACGACCCGCAGATCGCAACCGGCCACTCCGGCCGTCAGGCCGGCGGCCAGCATCGGCGCGCACGCCCACGGCACACACCGGTTGACGTGCAGGACGCCGGGGCGTACCCGGCGCAGCAACCGCACGTGCGCCGCGCACGACATGGACGGACGCGCCGCCGCGCCAGCGGCCGGCGACCCATTCGACTAGCCCGGCGTTGGGACCGGCATCTGGCGGAAGCCATGATCGACTACTGTCGGGATGGGCTACGCTGGCTGCGGTTCGCTGAGGGTCGGTAGGCTGGGGCAGTCATCTCTGGAGTAGTCATCTGCAGGATGGCGATCCGTCATCTGGCCCGCCCGGGAGCGTTCACGAAACGCCACCCTCGTGGCTAGCTGGTGCTTTCTGCGGCAAGAGGGTGTGTTGATGTCGATCGAGGAGTCCGGGGTAACCGAGGTGGCGGGGCCGCGGTCCGGCTACCGGACCGACGCGGTCGCGGCCGATGCCGCAGCCGCTCCCGACGGGACGGCTGTCCGTCTCGCCGGCCGCGTGGTCCTGTGGCGCCGTATGGGCGGGCTGATCTTCGGGCATCTCCAGGACCGTAGCGGCCGGGTGCAGGTTTCCCTGTCCAAGACCGATCTGGGCGCCGAGGTCGTCAAGGAATGCTCCCGGGCCGTGAAGATCGGCGACTTCGTCGGGATCGCCGGCAGCCTCTACACCACCCGCCGCGGCGAACGGACCGTCGCCATCTCCGAGATGACGGTGCTGAACCGGACCGTGCGTGCCCTTCCGGACAAGTGGCAGGGCCTGTCCAACGTCGAGGCTCGTTACCGCCGCCGCTACCTCGACCTGCTTGTCAACGCCGAGTCCCGGGAACGCTTCCAGACCAGAGCGAACATCATCAGGCGGATTCGCCGTTTCCTTGACGACAACGACTTCCTCGAAGTCGAAACCCCGATGCTGCAAGAGGCAGCGTCCGGTGCCGCGGCCCGCCCGTTCATCACCAGGCACAACGCTCTCGGTGAGGACTTCTACCTGCGGATCTCCCCCGAGACCTATCTCAAGCGGATCGTCGTCGGCGCCTACGACCGCGTCTACGAACTTGGCCGCAACTTCCGCAACGAAGGCATGGACTCCTCGCACCTCCAGGAGTTCACGATGCTGGAGTGGTACGCCGCCTACTGGGACTACCGCGACAACATGGCCTTCGTCCGCGAACTGATCCTCACGGTCCTCGACGACGTCCTCGGCACCCGGGCGGTTACCTACGGGGGTGTCAAGCTCGACTTCGGCGCAGACTGGCCGGAGATCGACTACCGGGCCGAGGTGGAGCGGCGCACCGGCATCGACCTCACCGTCGTCCGCGATCTTCCCACTCTGCGTGCCCGGGTGGCCGAGCTCGGCTTGGACGTCGGGACCTCCCCGTCCTACGCCGGCCTGGTAGACCTGCTCTACAAGAAGACGGTCCGACCCGATCTCGTCCAGCCGTGCTTCCTCGTGCACCACCCGGTGGAACTGATCCCGCTGGCCCGGCGCAGCGACACCGACCCCACCGCGCTTGACATGTTCCAGGTCGTGGTGAACGGCGTGGAGATCGTCAAGGCTTACTCCGAACTCGTCGACCCCGCCGAGCAGCGGCAGCGGCTTGAGGAACAGGCCGTGCTGCGGGAGGCCGGCGATGACGAGACCATGATGCTCGAAGAGGACTTCATCGAGGCCATGGAATACGGGATGCCCCCGATGTCCGGCCTCGGGCTCGGCATCGACCGGTTCGTTGCCCTGCTCACCGGCGCCCCGACCCTCCGCGACGTCGTCCTCTTCCCCACCATGCGCGGCGCCCACAAAGACCAGACAGCCCCCGTTGAAGATGACCTGTGACGGAGGCCCCTAAAGAAACTCTCGAACACGTCGCCGCCGACCGCTACAGAGCCCTCCCACTCCTTGCTACCAGAGTGCGGGCCAGTGCTCCGGCCTTCAGGCCGGGGGTGAAGGCCCGCGTGTGGGGTGCGAGAACTCGGCCACCGGCGTTGGCCTGGTCTTTTAGGCGGCTCGTTCGTATTCGTTGATCAGGCCGCCGAGGACGGGCTGGCGTTTGATCCGTTCCTGGCTCAGGTCCGCGACGGGGTGGTCGGGCCGTGGTGGTTGAAGGTCGCGGCCGCGGTGGGGCGTCGTCCGTTGTAGCGCCGTGCGTACTCAGCCAGGACAACGCGCAGGTGCCGCTCCCCGAATATCGGCATCCGGTCGGTGACCTCGGTCCGGACGGTTCGGACAAACCGTTCTGCGTGGGCGTTCGCCCGCGGGGTCCGGGGTGGGATCGTGACGGTGGTGATGCCGGCGTCGGCGAGGACCGCGTCGAACGACGAGGTGAACTGTCCGGCGCGGTCACGGACCAGGAACCGGAAGTCGGCCGCCCGGTCACCGAGGTCCAGGAGGAGGTTCCGGGCTTGTTGGGTGCTCCACGGTCCGTCGGGGTGGGCGGTGACCCCGAGGATGTGGACGGAGCGGGAGCCGACCTCGATGGCGAAGAAGCAGTACAGACGCCGCAGCGTCAGCGCGCAGTCCACGTGGAGGAAGTCCACCGCCAGCATTGTCGAGGCCCGCGTACACAGGAACTGCCGCCACGTCGTGTCGGTCTGCCGTTGCGGAGCCGGTGGCAGCCCGAGGGTCTTCAAGATCCGGCGGATCGTGGAGGCGCTCATCCGGTGGTCGAGTTTGAGGAGCTCGCCCTGGATCCGCTGGTAGCCCCATGTCGTGTTCTCGGTCGCGAGCCGCTTGATCAGCGCGGCGATCTCCGAGCTGATCGGTGGCCGTCCGGTCCGCTGCGGGTGGGTCCCTTTCCGTGTGACCAGACGCCGGTGCCACCGCAGAACGGTGCCCGGGGTGACCAGCCGTGCGTTCCCAGCGCCTTGGGGAGAAGCCTGATCAGTGCGGCGAGCACCGCCCGATCCGCCCAGTCCCACCGCGGCCTCGGCTGGGTAGGGCGTAGCACCGCGACCTCATGCCGCAACACCAGCAGCTCGATGTCCTTCGACGCCGACGAACGACCGAGCAGCACCAGCCAGCCACATACCCGCACGAAGATCAGATAGGCCAGGCGTACAGACACAGCTGACCATCATGCCGACCACCACGCTGTCGCATAACCCCAGCTCACGGGCCCAAGCCGACTCCTGGCACCCCACACGGCGGGACAGCAGGCGGCGGAGACGGTGGCCGCAGCAATTCCGCGCACGACGCGACGTCCGCACCGGCGATGGCGTCAGCTCGGAGATTTCGGACGCCGAAAGCATTGTTCCTGGTCAGAGGCCCGTCCACAACGGACGGGCCCGACCGCGAAGGGCGGAGGCTCGGGGATTTGAACCCCGGAGGGGGTGTATGCCCCCAACCGCATTAGCAGTGCGGCGCCATAGACCGGACTAGGCGAAGCCTCCCAACGTGCCTGCTCATCATAGCGTCTCCCACGACGGTGCTGACGCTCGGTCCGAGCGGATCCCGGCGGGCTGGATCACGTCTGTGTGGTCCGGCCGGCCGGTTCCGCGCGGTCTATGGGTTCCATCGGTCCCAGGGCCGCGAGGATCGCGTCCGCGATCTCACGGCGCCGTCCGCCGTCCGCCAGCGGACCACCATCGGCCTCCCGCACGTAGAAGGCGTCCACCACGTCTAGTCCGAGGGTCGCGACGATGGCGGTGGCGACATCGAGTCGCAACCCGGACAGCGCCCGTACGATCCGGTACAGCACGCCGGCCTGGTCTGGGGCGCGCACCTCGATCACGGTCATCGATCCCAGGTCGTCATCGAAGATCACCTGAGGTGCGCCGGGCGTGGTCCACCGCCTGGCCCCGGCGTAGTCGCGTTCCCGGACGGCGAGCCGACCGGCGACGTCGAGGGTGCCGGCGAGCGCGGCCCGCAGGTCGGCGAGCAGGTCGGCGAGCAGCCGCGCCGGTTCCGGTACTCGTTCGTGCGGCGCCGCCACGGCGGCCTGCAGCAGCGCCCGACCGCCGTTCCTCCGGGCCGAGGCCCGCCGGATGTCCAACCGGTTCAGCGCGAGGACACCAGCGATGATCGCCAGCAGCCCGACGTGGTCGGCGTTGACCACCACGATCTCGAACATGCCCTCGTCCGGCAGCGGATTGACCTGGACGACGTGCTCGTCGGGCAGCGCGAGCAGGCCACGCTGCCGATCGTCGAGGCTCGGGGGACACGGGACCCGCTCGCCGCCGAGGACTGCCCGGGCCCGCTCGACGAGGTCACCGATCAGCCGCGCCTTCCAGGCGTTCCACGCGGTCGGACCGGTGGCCCGGGAGTCGGCCTCGGTCAGTCGGTGCAGCAGGGTGAGGATCCGCACGCTGCCGGCGGACGCGGCGACGCTCGCGATTGTCCCGGGATCGTCGATGTCCCGCCTGGTCGCGGCCTCGCCGAGAAGCAGGTGGTGGCGGACCATGGCGACAAGCACGTCGACGTCCTCGGGCGGCAGGCCCAGCCGCGGGCCGATCCGTTCGATCTGCACGATGCCCGCCTCGGTGTGGTCGCCGGGGAAGCCCTTACCGATATCGTGCAGGAGGGCGCCGAGCAGCAACAGATCCGGCCGGTCCACCTCGCGGGTGTGCGCGGCGGCCCGCGCCGCGGCCTCCAGCAGATGTCGGTCGACGGTATAGCGGTGGTAGGGATTGCGTTGCGGTCTGCTGCGCACCGCCGCCCACTCCGGGATGAGCCGGACGAGCAGCCCCACCTGGTCGAGGGATTCCAGTACCCCCACGGCCGCGTCGCCGGTGGCCAGCAGCGCGACCAGCGCGTCACGGGCGGCGTCAGGCCAGGGGTCGGGCATCGGTGGGGCCTCCCGGGCCAGCCGGTCGACGGCGTAGCGGCCCAACGGGAGCCCGCTTCGTGCGGCCGCGGCGGCGGCCCGCAGCACCAGGACCGGGTCCTTCGCCGGATCGACGTCCCGGGCGAGCTGGACCTCGCCGTCCTGGTCGACCACCCCTTCGCCGAGGGGGCGGCGGGCCGGCCGCCGGCTGCCACCGCGCCACCGCGCCACCGACCGCAGGCCGGCCGCGACCCGGTACCAGGTGGTGTCCCAGGTCCAGGAGATGGCGCGTCCGGCGTCGGCGACCGCGTGCGCGAGCGCGAACGCGTCGGCGTAGCCGAGCATGGTGGCGAGCGACTCGGAGTCCTGGAGCAGGAGCCGATCGTGGGCTCGTCCCCGGCTCAGCCGGCGGATCTCGCCGCGGGCATCGAGCAGCACCTGACCGGCGGCGATCACCCGCGCGGAGGGGGACTCGGCGACCCAGGCCGCCGCGAGGGCGTGCAGGGCATGGACATCACGCAGCCCGCCGCGGGATTCCTTCAGGTCGGGTTCGAGCAGGAACGCGACCTCACCGAGCCGGGTGGCCCGTTCCGCAACGGCCTCGGCGAGCTCGGGTAGTCGTTTCGGGGCATGGGACCGCCACCGGGCGCGAGCCCGCTGGGCGAGCTGCGTGGCCAGCGTCGCGTCACCCGCGACGTGGCGGGCGTCGAGCAGGCCGAGCGCGGCCTTGAGGTCACCGTCGGCTACCATGATGGCCTCGTCGACGGTGCGCACGCTGTGATCGAGGCCCATCCCCGAATCCCACAGCGGATACCAGACCGCGTCGGCGACGGCGGAGATGTCGTTCCGTTTGCCGTCGTGGACGAGGACGAGGTCGAGATCGCTGCCGAACGCGGGTTCCGCGCGTCCGTAGCCGCCGACGGCCACCAGGGCGATTCCCGGTCCGACCTCGCCGAACAGGTCGACCAGGGCATCGTCGGCGAGGTCGGTGAGGATGCGGCGCAGCCGTGGGCCGGTCGCCGTGGGCAGGTGCTCGGAGCGGCCCTTGAGGATCTCCAGGCGGTCCGTCATGGCTGTCCTCCTCCGTTCGGCCGTCTGGCCGTGATCGATCTCGGGTCCGGATCGATCACGGCCAGTGGAGCGCCGAGCCGAGGACACAGAAACGCGCACCAGCGCAACTGTGGTCTCGGGTGGTACCAGGTCGTGCGGTGTCGCGGGTGGTGCGTGGTGCCGGGGGTGCGTGGTGCCGGGGGTGCGTGGTGCCGGGGGTGCGTGGTAACAGTGATGGATGGAGTCGGGTGGTGCGATGGAGCCGTACCGCGGTGGCGTTGCCACGCCCGGCACTACTACAGCGCGTCCGCCCCCCGCTCGCCGGTACGGACCCGTACCACCGACTCGACCGGAACGACCCAGATCTTGCCGTCGCCGATCTTGCCGGTCTGCGCCGACGACGTGATCGCCGCGACCAGATCGTCGACCGCCCCGTCCGCGACGACCACCTCGATCTTGATCTTTGGCACGAAGTCGACCTTGTACTCGGCGCCGCGGTAGACCTCGGTGTGGCCCTTCTGCCGGCCGTAGCCCTGGACCTCGGAGATCGTCAGTCCGTGCACGCCCAGGGTCTCGAGCGCCGCCTTCACGTCGTCGACCTTGAACGGCTTGATGACGGCGGTGACGAGCTTGGTCATGCCTGGGCCTCCTCGGGCACCTTGACGGGGCTGATGCTGCTCGTGGACAGCGAGCCGCTACCGCCGATGGACGTGAAGCGGTACGCCGTCTCCCCGTGCAACGCCTCGTCCATGCCGGCGATCTCGTCGTCGGCGTTCAGCCGGAGACCGATGGTGTACTTCAGGGCGAGAGCGATGATCGCCGTCACGACGGCCGAGTAGCCCAGCGTCGCGCCGACGGCGAGTGCCTGCTCCCCGAAGACGCTCCACGGGCCGCCGTAGAAGACACCGTCCTTGCCGGCCTCGTTCGTGTCGACGCTGGCGAAGAGGCCGGTCAGCAGGGCTCCGAGCACACCGCCGACCAGGTGGACCGCACCGACGTCGAGCGAGTCGTCGATGCCGACCTTGCCCTTGATCGAGGTGGCCAGGGCGCAGACGACGCCGGCGATGCCGCCGACGGCGATCGAACCCATCGGAGAGACGAAACCACAGGCCGGGGTGATGGCCACCAGACCCGCGACCGCGCCGGACGCGGCTCCCAGGGTGGTCGCCTTGCCGTCGCGCAGCTGCTCGACCGCGAGCCATCCGAGGATCGCGACGCCGGTCGCGATCTGGGTGTTGAGCAGGGCGTATCCGGCGACCTTGTTAGCGCCCAGCGCGGAACCCGCGTTGAACCCGAACCATCCGACCCACAGGATGCCGGTGCCCAGGAGAACGAACGGGACGTTGTGGGGGCGGAAGTCGCCGGTCGGCCAACCGGCCCGCTTGCCGAGGACCAGCGCCAGCACGATCGCCGCGATACCGGCGTTGGCGTGGACGACCGTGCCGCCCGCGAAGTCCATCGCGCCGCGCTCGAACAACCAGCCCTTGCTCGCCCACACCCAGTGTGCGATCGGCGAGTAGACCAGCAGCGACCAGAGCGGGATGAAGATCGCGAAGGCGCTGAACTTCATGCGATCGGCGATCGCGCCGGTGATGAGGGCGGGCGTGATGATCGCGAACATCAGCTGGAAGGCGACGAACACGACGTACGGGATCGCGCCGTCGCTGCCGGAGAGGTCCTGGAGAGCGAAGAAGTCGAATCCGCCCCAGAAGCCGTTACCCTCGCCGAACGCGACGCTGAACCCGATGACCGACCAGATCAGCGTGACGATCCCGATGCAGAAGAAGTTTTGCATGATCATTCCGAGCACGTTCTTCGCTCGGACCATGCCACCGTAGAAGAACGCCAGTCCGGGCGTCATGAACAGCACGATCGCGGAACTGATGAGCATCCACGCGGTATCGCCCGAATTCAATTTGTCCATGTCTCTCCTGTCATTCCCCGCGCGATGCGCGGACTGCGCTCACCCGGTCCCCGGCCACGCTGCGCTCGTCCCGGATCCTCGGGTCCGAAGAGTCGGCAAGATCTGTTCCCGACCTGTGTCTTAGCTGTTTCTGGCATGTGAAATCGCTAAATTGGGTGGCCTGTGACCCGATCTCATCGGCTGGCGGTGGGTGCTTGGAGACTCTCCGCTCGTCACGGCGTGATTCCGTGACTTTATAACTGCATAGAGTTACCGTCCGGCGGTGTGAGCAGTGTCCCCACGGAGGGCTGGCATAGCGCCGGCGAACCGCGCCCCGGGCCCCGCCGTCCCCGTGATGTCCCGCCATCCGGGTTCGGCCGGCGAACTTCGAAACACGCCGCAAGGCAGACTCCCGCCGCCGGCCCGACCGACGATCCCCAGCCGACCGGGAACGATCCGACCGGATGGCGTCCGAAAGCCGGAGCGCCCATTGTTCTCGGACTGGTCGGCATTCTCGTCGCCGGACCTCCGGTTGTCTGGGGATTTGCCGGATCCGCCTGGGCGGCGCCGACGACTCCGGCCTCCGGGCCGGCCCCGGAGAGCCTGCAGAGCCTGCAGAGCCTGCAGAGCCTGCAGAGCCTGCAGGCGGAGATCAACGGTACCCGGGTACGGCTGGACGAATCCACTCGTCAGACGGCGATTGCCACTGAGGTGTTCAACGCCGAACGTATTCGGCTGGCCGAGGCCGAGCGGGCCGCGGCAGCCGCGGCCGGGCGGGTCGACCGCGCTGACGATGCTGTACGGCAGGCCTCGGACAAACACCGGGGGTTGGCGGTGTCGGCGAATCGGGCCGGGGGATTCGGGCAACTGTCGTTGCTGCTGACTGGCGATCCCCGACAGGTACTCGACCGGGCCGGTGCGGTCGATGCGCTGGCCCGCCGGCAACGCGTGGCGGACACCGGCCTGCGGCTCGCGCGTCGGGATCTCACCGAGGCACGCCGGAGCGCTGACGTGGCACTTGCGGGCAAGAGGAAGATCGTCATGCGGCTCGCCGCACGGAAGCGGTCTATCGAGGCGTCCGCCGCCGAGCAGCGCAGCCTGCTGCAGCGGCTCGAATCCCGCTACGCATTGCTGGAGCGGCAGGCCAGGGAACGCCAGGCCGCCGCCGCGCGGGCCCGCAGGGCGGCAGCGGCCGCCGCCGCGGCATCGGCGGCCAGGAAGGCCGCGGCCGAACGGGTCCGTTATCGGAAGGAGTCGGCCGCGGTCGCAGCCGCGGGCCGGGCGTTCGCAGCGGCCCCGACTACCCCGGCACCCATCCCGCCGACGGGCGGCGGTGGCGCGTCGCGCGCGGTGCAGGAGGCATACGCCCAGCTGGGCAAGCCCTACGTGTGGGCCGCGGCGGGGCCGAAGTCCTTCGACTGCTCCGGCCTGACGCAGTGGGTCTGGGGGAAGGCCGGGGTGTCGCTGAGCCACTACACCGGATCACAATGGAATGAGGGGCGCCGCGTGAACCGTGCGGGCCTCATTCCCGGCGATCTCGTCTTCTTCCATGCCGATCTTGATCATGTCGGGATCTACATCGGGGGCGGGAAGATGATCCATGCTCCGCGGACCGGGGAGGTGGTCAAGGTGGAGAAGATCTGGTGGTCGAGCTTCCGGGGGGGTGTGCGGCCGGGAGCGTGACACCATCGGCCGCTGGCGGAAGTGATCAGGACGGCGACGGCGACGACTCAGCTTG
>NZ_CDXDOS010000108.1:0-10586 GCF_978021245.1 Frankia sp. CoBUL1 | reverse complement strand
CGGCCCTGTATCGAAGGTCAGTCCGTCTCGTCGGACCGGTCCAGTGATACCACCGCCGCGCGACGAACGGATCGGGCGACCGCGCCGCACCGATCACAATGCACAGCCAGCCGCACATCCAGACATCCAGCCGACCATGAACGCGGTGCCGAGGAGGAACGGTCCCTTCAACGTCGTTGACCGACGCCCGTTCCGGAGCACTCCAGCGGCGGTTCCAGCGCGAGGGATGCGCACCCCTACGAGGTAGTCCGACACCGGAAGCGGGGGTACCCCTTCTGGCCCCCTCATCGGGAGGTAGGCCATGGCCCGGAACATTCTCGGCTTCCCTGGAACACCGTTCCCCGCAGGCGTGTCGGGAATACGGATGACGGGGACAGCCGGGTACAGCGAAAACAGCCCTACGAGGCCCTCCGCGAACCTCCTACGGGGTTAGTCCGGAGGTTGGCTCGGGGGGTTAGTCTGGGGGTAGTCCGGCCTAGGCGCCGGTTCCACCGTCGGCAGCCGTTGCCGCCGGCCATCGGCCGTCGTGATTCTCCGCGGCTCGGCTGCCCCGGTCGGCCGCCCGGGGCAGCCGACCGGACGGTCCGCCGAGAGTTGTCGTTGTTTAATGTTGTGCGCTTTCGTTGCTTCAGCACGATTGCCCGATGTCATACGACGATGATCTGTTGTTGCGGGAGTGGACGCCAGTCGGATGATCGGCGGGGCTGCCGCCGAGGGATGCCGGGATTTCTTTGGGTCGCAGACGTGGGTGGATCAGGCACTGGTGACCTGGCGCCCATGCTGGCGGTGAGGTAGGTGTGTTATCTGACATGACAGTGTGTAATAGTAGAGCTTCTGGCGACACTGCCTGTCTATCCGTTGTGCCAAGGCGGTGTTCTGTCGGTGCGGGGCGCCTGCGTGCGGGAGGCCGGACTCTCGGGGTCGGTGCTCGACATCGACCTGTTCGGGGTAGGCGAACCGGTGGCACCGCACCGCCCGCTCCCCCCGACACGGGCGGTGCGACCCGCACGGACCGATCAGGCGCGACCGCCTGATCGGACATCACTCGTCCGCACGACTGTTCCGCACGACTCTTCTGCAGGTGAGGCATGTACGCGGCACGGACGGACGGGTAGGAGTTGACTGACGGCACCTGGCGGCACCCGAGAGGACAAGGTGGACCGATGAGCCTGAGCATCCGCAACCGACTGACCGGAACCGTCACCGACATCACCGAAGGTGCGGTGATGAGCACCGTGACCGTCGATCTTTCCGGCGGGCAGACCGTCACCGCCGCGGTGACCCTTGATGCGATCAAGGATCTCGGCCTCTCGGTGGGGGCCACCGTCGAGATTCTGATCAAGTCCACCGAGGTGGCGCTGGCCACGGGCGGCGTGGACGGTCTGAGCATCCGTAACCGGCTGCGCGGCACGGTATCCAGCCTGGAGAGCGGCGGTGCCATGGCCGTCGTGCACATCGCCCTCGACGGTGGCGGCGTGCTCACCGCGGCGATCACCCTGGCCGCCGCGACCGACCTCGCTCTGGCCGCGGGTTCCTCGGTGACCGCCCTGGTCAAGTCGACGGAGGTGGCCCTCGCGGCAGCCTGACGGGACAGCCTGACGGGGCCGGCTGCGCGCTCAACCGCGGAGTCGAGCCGGGTCTTGGTCCCGGGGCACGTTCGAACAGGGGAGAGACGCTGTGCGGGCGACCTTCGTGGTGGGACGGATCGCTGGAGTCCGGATCGGGGTCCACTGGAGCGTGCTGCTCATCTTCGGCATCATCGCGTTCGGCCTCGCGCAGGGCCGCCTCCCACAGGCCTACCCGGGCTATGCCCTGGTGGTGTACTGGGTGGCGGCTCTTGCCGCCGCAGTGGTTTTCTTCGCCTCGCTGCTCGCCCACGAGGTGGCGCACGCCGTGGTGGCCCAGCGCAACGGGGTGGCCGTGGACGACATCGTGTTGTGGCTGCTGGGCGGGGTGGCCCGGCTGAAGTCGGAGGCGTCGAGCCCGGCAGCGGAGCTGCGGATCGCTGGTGTCGGCCCACTCGTCAGCCTCTTGCTGGGCGGGCTCTTCGTGCTGGGCGCCTGGCTGCTCGCCCTGGCGTCCGCGCCCGAACTCCTGATCGAGGTGGTGGCCTGGCTGGCTGGCATCAACCTGCTGCTCGCCGTCTTCAACGCCTTTCCCGCCGCTCCGCTCGACGGTGGGCGGCTGCTGCGCGCCTTCCTGTGGTGGCGTACGGGAGATCGGCTGCGGGCGACCGCCGGGGCCACCGCGGCCGGACGCGTCCTCGGCTGGCTGCTCGTCGTTCTGGGACTCCTCGTGTTCATGAGAGGCGGCGGATTCGGCTGGCTCTGGCTGGCCCTGATCGGCTCGTTCCTCATCGCGGCCGCCACCGCCGAGGGACGGCAGGCGCAGTTGCGCGGTGTGCTCGCCGGCGTCCCGGTACATGACGCCATGACGACGAAACCGCTCACGGTGCCCGCGGCCCTGACCGTCGCGGACCTGCTGGCCGGCCCGCTGTACCGGTACCGGCACTCGGCGTTCCCGGTGACCGGCGAGAACGGAGCCCCGGTCGGGCTGGTGACCCTGGACGGCGCCAAGCAGGTGCCGCCGGAGAAGAGCGGCACGGTAACGGTAAGCGAGGTGATGGTGCCACTGTCGCGGACCACCATCGCGGGTCTCGACGACCCGCTGGCGGATCTGCTGCCGCGCATGGAGCCCGGCGCCGAGCACCGCGTCCTGGTGATGGATCAAGGCAGGCTCGTCGGGATCCTGTCCCTGTCGGACATCAGCCGCACGGTGACGTGGCTGATGAACGCCGCCCCCGGGCCGCGCGAAGTCCCGTGACCGAACCCCGCCGCCAACGCGGGCCTTCGGCTACCGCGGTTGGCGGCGGTCAGCGGAGATCGTGGGTTCCATGGCGGCATCGTCAGGTTCCCTGGCGGCATAGATCGCTGTTTCGGCATAGATCGCTGTTTCGGCGCGGATGGCGGCGGCCACGTTCCGGGCCGCCGCCGCGACCTCGGGGTCAAGTCCGAGGCCTGCGGAGAAGGTATGGCCGCAGATTGCGTAGATGACGAGATGCCGGGGAAGCCAGCCGAGTGTTCGGCTGATCTCGATGGTGTCCGCGAGGCCGAGCGCGTGGGTCGATGGCCCGACGAGATCCGCCGGTAGTGTGCGCTCGTTGGCCGGTATGCGGTGCACAGTTCCGGGCGGGGCCGCGGAATGGGCGGCGTCGATGATCCAGACGGCGTCGGCCCCTTCCCAGGCGGCGAACAGCCCTGTCGGCTCGCCGGCGCCTTCGAGTACGTCGACGCCGGCTGGGAGCGTGCAGCGTAGCTGCCGCGCGACTGCCAGGCCGACGGCGTCGTCGTGTCGGTAGGGATTGCCGATCCCGATGACGGTCAGCCGTGTTCGATGTGGAGAGTCAGGAAGTGGGTCGCACATGAGATGCAGGGGTCGTAGTTGCGGATGGCCCGTTCGCAGCGCAGGGCGAGTTCGGGCTCCGGCAGGTTCATGAAGCGTTCCACCACACCGCGCAGGTCTTCTTCGATCGGACGTTGGTTCTGGGCGGTTGGTGGCACGATCTTTGCGTCGAGGATGGTGCCGTTGTGGTCGATCGTGTAGCGGTGGTAGAGCAGGCCGCGGGGTGCCTCCGTGACCCCGTATCCGGTTCCCGCCCGGGGCGGGGCCTCCAGCGCGGAGGGGTCGGGCTCGGTGTAGTCCGCGATGATCCGCAGCGCCTCGTCGGCGGCGTGGACCATCTCGATGCAGCGCACGATGATGCTGCGGTAGGGGTTGCGCTCCGGTGGGCGCAGGCCGATCTCGGCGGCGGTCTCGCGGGCGGCGGGCGCCAGCCGCTCCGCGCCCAGCGCGAAGCGAGCCAGCGGTCCGGTGAGGTAGGAGCCGCCCGCGGCCAGGGTCGAGTGCAGGGCGTTCGACCAGGGCACCTGTTCTTCGGTGAAGTGCCGGTCGTAGTCGGCCGGGGCGATGTCGAGGCCAGCGGTGGAGGCGATCCGGCCGCGCTCAACGGGGTATTCGCCAGGTTGGTGGAGCGCGACGAAGGTCTGGTGGAGTTCGTCTTCGGGGAAGTCCAGGGCGGCGGTGAAGCGGGCGGTGTCCCGGGCGATGTCCCGCGCCTGTTCCAGTTGCCCGACGAGCTCGGTCAGGTCACGCCGGCGTGGTGCCCGGTACCAGCCGCCGACCCGCGCGTTGACGGGGTGGATCGCGCGGCCGCCGATGACCGTCATGAGCGTGTTGCCGGCCTTCTTCAGCGTGAGTCCCAGCTTGACCAGGGCGGGCTGGTCCTGGGCAAGATGCAGTGCGCTGTCGTAGCCGAGGAAGTCCGGCAGGTGCAGCAGGAAGACGTGTAGTGCGTGACTCTCGATCCATTCGCCGCAGTAGATGAGCCGCCGTAGGGCGGCGGGTGGGCCGGTGACCGTGGTGTCGCAGATTTGTTCGATGGCCGCCAGCGCGCTCATCTGGTAGGCGACCGGGCAGATGCCGCAGATCCGGGCGGTGATGTCGGGTGGCTCGGTGTAGGCCCGGCCGCGGAGGAACGCCTCAAAGAAGCGCGGCGGTTCGAAGATCTTCAGGTGGGCCTCGTCCACCCGCCCGTCGGTGATCTTGATTAGCAGCCTTCCTTCGCCCTCGACCCTGGTGAGTGGGGGAGGTGCGATGGTCCTAGTCGCGCGCATCGGTCTCACCGCTTCCCGAACCCTCGCCGGGGGCGTCGCGGAATGCCGGCGCGGCGGTGTTGAACGTCCGGAACACTCGGTCGACGTTGTCCTCGTTCATCCCGAGGACCCGTAGCTGGCGGATCAACGCGGGGGTGTTGGGGCTCTCCATCGGGCCGAAACAGCCGTAGCAGCCGCGGTGATAGGCCGGGCAGATCGCACCGCATCCGGCATGCGTGACGGGGCCGAGGCACGGCGTGCCGTGCGCGACCATCACGCACACCGTCCCCCGCCGTTTGCATTCGGTGCAGACGGAGGACGAGGAGATGTTCGGGCGTCGGCGAGCGAGGAACGCGCTGATGACTTCGAGGAGCTGGCGAGGGTTGATCGGGCAGCCCTGGAGTTCGAAGTCCACCCGGACGTGCGTGGAGATCGGGGTGGAGGTCGCCAACGTCGAGACGTACGCCGGGGTGGCGTAGACGGCCGCGAGGAAGTCACCGACGTCGGCGAAGTTGCGGAGCGCCTGGATGCCGCCGGCGGTCGCGCAGGCGCCTATTGTGACCAGACGCCGGGACGCGGCCCGGACCTGGTGGATGCGTTCCACGTCCTGTTCGGTGGTGACCGAGCCCTCGACGAGGGAGAGGTCGTAGGGACCGTCGACGGTCGCGCTGGATGCCTCCAGGAAGTAGGAGACGTCGATCTCGCCGGCGAGCGAGAGCAGCTCATCTTCGCAGTCGAGCAGGGTGAGCTGGCACCCGTCGCAGGAGGCGAACTTCCAGACGGCGAGCCGGGGCCTGGCTGGGCTGGTCGGCGTCGGCGTCGGCGTCGGCATCGGCGTAGGCATCGGCATCACAGCTCCCGGACGGCGAGCAACGGTTCCAGGCGGTCGTAGCCGCAGACCTGTCCGTCCAGACAGAGCATCAGCGGGCCGAGCTGGCAGCGGCCGCAGTGACCGAGGCCGCAGTGCATGTTGCGTTCCATGGACAGGTGGATGCGGTCGGCGAGTACGCCGGCGTCGACCAGGGCCCGTGCGGTCAGCCGCATCATGATCTCGGGTCCGCAGGTGAACGCGACGGTTCTGGCCGGATCGAAACGCACGTGCGGGAGGAGGGTGGTGACGACGCCGACCCGGCCGTCCCATCCGGGCCGCGCACCGTCGACGGTCACCAGGGCTTGGAGGTCGGTGCGGTCCTGCCAACCGGCCAGTTCCCGGCGGTAGAGGATGTCCGCGGGTATACGGGTGCCGACGAGCACGACCACGTTGCCGTAGTCGGCGCGCCGTCGCAGGATCTGCCGGACGACCGGCCGCAGCGGCGCCAGCCCGAGCCCGCCCGCGACCACGACGACGTCCAGCCCGGCTGCGGCGCCTACCGGCCAGCCTCGCCCGAACGGGCCACGCACCCCGAGGACGTCGCCCGGGCGGGACGCGCAGATCGCTTCCGTCACCGCGCCGACCGCTCGGACGGTGTGCACAAGCAGGCTGTCGGTACCAGCCGTCACGGAGTCGTCGCCCGCCACGGATTCGTCGCCCATCGCCGGGTCGCAGCCCGTCACGGACAGAGGGACCTCGCCGACGCCGAAAGCGTAGACCATGGTGAACTGGCCGGGTGCGGCGATGATCGGAACGTCGGAGAGCGGCGCGAGTTCCAGGGTCCACGTGTCACCCGTCTCCTGGTGGCGGCGGGTCACCCGGAACGGCCGAGGGGTCATCTCCCCGGCCGCGCCGTCAGCCCTGGCCCGGGTTTGCGTAGACATCGAGCAGCCGCAACCGGGTGGCCTGCAGGCGCTCGATGAGCACCTGCGCAAGGTGGGACAGCACGTCGTAGCCCAGCGCCGGGTCCTGGGAGAACTTCTCGCGTAGGCAGGCACCGTCGATGGCGGTGGCGCGGACCAGCGAGAGGGCACGGGCGTCGAAATGGAGCCGGTACGGCGGGAACAGCCAGGACCAGCCCACCACATTGCCGGCTCCGACGGTCTCGATGGGGACCAGACCCCGGGTCTGGACGAAGGTTTCGATCGCGACCGTGCCGTGCCGGATGACGTAGAGAGTGTCGGCCGGGTCGCCTTCCCGCAGGAGTACGTCGCCCGGGCGGAAGATGGCGTGCCGGGCGCACCCGGCGAGGAGGGCGAGGTGGTCCGGGTGCATACCGGCGAAGACGCCGACCTCGCCGAGCGGTGCCTCAACCAACGTCATCGCCGGCCACGGAGTTCGCTCGAATGGCGGTCAGTTCCTCGGTGACGTCGATGCCGACGGGACACCAGGTGATGCACCGTCCGCAGCCGACGCATCCGGACGTTCCGAACTGGTCGTGCCAGGTGCCGAACTTGTGGGTCAACCACTGGCGGTAGCGGGAGCGTCCGGAGGCACGGACGTTGCCGCCGTGGAGGTAGGAGTGGTCCAGCGAGAAGCAGGACTCCCAGCTGCGCCAGCGCTCCGCCTCACTTCCGGTGAGGTCGCTGACGTCCTCCACCGAGGTGCAGAAGCAGGTTGGGCACACCATCGTGCAGTTGCCGCAGCTCAGGCACCGCTGCGCCACCTCGTCCCACCGTGGATGTTCGAGGTTGTCCGCGAGCAGGTCACGCAGGTCGGCCGCGTCGACGGTGCGTCCCATCCGGTCGGCCGCCCCATCCACGGCCGCCTGGGCCGCGCTCCGGTCGGCGGCTTCGCCCGGGCGCCCCGCCAGCTCGCCCAGTATCTCGACGCCCCGGGGGTGCCCGCCTCGACGAGCAGCCGGTGGTCACCGGCCAGGACTTCGCTGAGGACCAGGTCGTAGCCCTCCCGCACCGCCGGGCCCGTGTTCATCGATACGCAGAAGCAGGTCCCACCCGGCTCGTGGCAGTTCACCGCGACGATGAACACATCGCTGCGGCGAGCAGCGTAGTCGCGGTCGGCGTGGCGCCCCCCGAGCAGGATCCGGTCCTGGGTCGCGATGGCCTGCAGCTCACAGGAACGGACGCCGAGGAATGCCACCGCTGCCCGCGGTAGCGGTTCCTCCGCCACCTCGAAGCCGCCGTCCCCGAAGCCGCCATCGCCGTGGCGGCGGGTCGTCAGCAGGCGCAGCCGGGGCGGCAGCAGGTTCTGCTTCCACGAATGCGGCCCCACTGCGTAACCGAACAGCGCTGCGTCGCGACGACGCTCGAGCCGGTAACGACCCGCCTCCTGGACATCGGTCCACCCCACCGGGAGCTGCGCCGCGCTACTGATCTCGTCGTACACGATCGCGCCATCCCGCACCGTCGGGCCGACGACCTGGTACCCGCGTGCACGCAGCACGTCGACGAGCGTCCCGAGCACCGCCGGCTCGACGACGAGCTCGGCCACACCTGCGTCCGTCATCCCACCCTCCGCTCCCCGGACAGCGGTAACCTTCTGTGTCGAGTTCCATACCCCTGGGTGCCGTCGGGGAACATGCGCTTCAGGTGGGGATCCCCGCCCTGGTAGCGATGGACGCCGCGGACGGCCCGACCGCGATCCGCGCCGCCGGCGGCGGGTTGTCGACCGGGTCCTGCGGGGATGTGCCCGTCGTCCTGGCGCCGCGGCGGCTGGAGCCGAAGACTGGACGGCATGAAGTCGTCGGCTGATCCCTGGGACAGGCCGGTACGGGTCGTAGGTGCCGCCGGTGGGGTGCTGTGGCGGCCCACGCGGGACGGGCGGCAGATCGCGGTCGTGCACCGGCCGCGGTATGACGACTGGTCCCTGCCCAAGGGCAAGCTGCGTCGGCGGGAACATCCGTTGCTCGGTGCGTTGCGGGAGGTCGAGGAGGAGACTGGTTACCGGGCCTGGCTCGGGCCCCCGCTCGGCGAGTACCGCTACCTGACGGACGGCGGCAGGACGGTGAAGACGGTCCGGTACTGGGCGATGCAGGCCCGTTCCGGCACGTTCGTCCCCACCCGGGAGGTGGACAGGCTTGCCTGGCTGGCGAAGGGGGATGCGGCGCGCCGGGCCAGCTACGACACCGACCGCCACGTGCTCGCCGAGTTTGGTCGGCTGCCGGCGGGTCGGCTGCCGGCGCCGACGGCCGCACTCGTCGTCATCCGTCACGCTCGGGCCGCCCACCATCGGCGCTGGGACGGGCCTGACCAGCTACGCCCGCTCGATGAGCGCGGCCGGGCCCAGGCGAACGCACTGGTGCCGCTGCTGACCAGCCTGGGGATTCGCCTGCTGATCAGCGCCGACCTGCCCTGCTGCACCGCCACGCTCGCCCCGTACGCACGCGCGGCCGGGCTTGCCATCGAACCGGAGCCGGCGCTGGCGGACACCGGCTATCCCGGATCGGAGGCGAGGGTGATCGCTACCTTGATGGGGCTCGCGGCGTCCGGGACTCCGACGGCGATCTGTAGCCAGCGCACCATCGTTGCCGACCTGCTCCGACGACTCCTGGACGGCTGGTGCTGGCCGATCCCGGACCAGCTCGGGGTACGGGAGGGCGGCTTCTGGCTGCTGCACTGCCCTCCCGGCAGGCTGGTCGCAGCGGAACGTCACGATCCCTTAGCATGATTAGCCTGACGGTGCGTGTTTGTCACGCATGCAGGGTTGAACCCGTCGTCCTTTTCAGCCGGTGCCGCTGCGGGCCTCCTCGGGAGGGTGGCGGACCTCGGCGTCCGGTCCCGGGTAGACGAAGCTGACGTGCCCGGTGTCGGACCAGCGGACGGTGAACGGTGGGTCGCCGGCAGGCGAGCGCACCTCAAGGATCTCCCCAAGGCGGTCCGGTTGCGTGACGGTGGGACGGTGGACAACCAGGGTGTCGCCGGGATGGGCGCGCATCGCCCTACGCCGGGGCGGCAGTTCGAGCGCCAGCTCGACGGGCTCCTCGCCGGTGGTAGCCAGCGGTGGGGCCTCGCGGTGGGGGGCAAAGACCTCATCGGCGAGCGGGTGTACCAGCTCGGCCATCTCGTGCTCGGTGCGGATGAGCAGATCGTCGACGGACAGCAGGCCGACGAGCCGGCGGCCGTCGACGACCGGGAGCCGGCGGATCGCGTGGTCACGGAAGATTTCGTAGGCCCGTTCGAGGTCAACGCCGGACGGTACGGTGATGACCTCGGTGGTCATGAGGGCGTCGATCCGGCTGTCCGTCGGGATACCGCGGGCAACGCCGCGTAGCACGATGTCGCGGTCGGTGACGATCCCGACCAGGCGGTCGTTCTCCATGACGAGGAGCGCGCCCACGCCCTGCCGTTCCATCTGCGCCGCCGCGTCCCGAACCGTGGTGGACCGCTCCACGGTGACCGGCCGCCGGACGATCGTGCTACGGATGTCGGCCATGCTTACCCCTCCAGGAAGGTGCTCGCCCCGGGCAGTGACCCCTGGCCCCAGCCCCGCGCCAGCCGCGCAGCCCCGCCGCGGACGTCCGCGCCTGTGACCTGGGCCGACAACAGATCGGACCAGTTCCGCCGAGGGCGCTGGCGTTCCATGCTCGCCATCTGGTTGTTCCGTCCTGGCAGCAGGCAGCTGCCCGGCCCAGCCGGCGCCACACACGCCCGCCTGCCGGACGCCGCCGGCCCGTTGTAGACGGGCCCAGATTCCACCGGATGAGCGTCGCCGGACGGTCGCCGAGTCGCGCGGGTAGGGTCACAATCTTCTCTTCTCCCTAGAAGAATGCAGATCATCACCCAGCGTGTCCATTCTGACCACTTTCAGTCTCTACCCACGCCTGGCTCGCCCGAACCACGGACCGGCCAGATCCAGGCCCACGACGGGCTAGTGCAGCGCCGGCCGCTCCACCTCGGCAGGACGCCGATGATCG
The DNA here is from genome assembly GCF_978021245.1 of Frankia sp. CoBUL1. NCBI lineage: Bacteria > Bacillati > Actinomycetota > Actinomycetes > Frankiales > Frankiaceae > Frankia > Frankia sp. CoBUL1. The sequence continues at coordinate 190 of NZ_CDXDOS010000108.1, read as the reverse complement.
CCATCTATCCGCTCAGGTGCGCGCTTCCCCCGGTCGGATCACCCCCACGGGCGTGGGGAGGACCGCGGTGGTACCGGCCCGGCAGAGCGGGCAGGCACAGTAGTGACCAAAGCTTCACCGTATGCTTTCGCCTGGATCAGGGTTTCGACATGAAACTGCTCGCTACGCGGCACCGGGCATCCCTCCACCT
>NZ_CDXDOS010000107.1:0-10600 GCF_978021245.1 Frankia sp. CoBUL1 | reverse complement strand
GTCCAACAAGCCGTCGACCGAGGCCGACGGCGACATCACGGTGACGATCCGCTCCAGATCCTCGATCGAGGCGAACTCGACCGTGATCTTCCCTTTACTGCGGCCCATGTCCACCTTCACGCGGGTCTCGAAGCGATCCGAGAGGCGGTCGGCGAGCCTCGCCAGGGCCGGTGAGGCGGCCCCTGGCGCCCGCGACGCCCGCCTACGCGGGGCCTCGTCGTCCAGTGCCACGATCTCCTCGACAGCCCGCACCGAGAGACCTTCCGCGACGATGCGGGTGGCGAGCCGATCCTGGGCGTCCGGATCCTGCAGCGAGAGCAGCGCGCGGGCATGACCCGCCGACAGCACGCCGGCCGCCACCCGCCTTTGTACCGCGGGCGAGAGCCCGAGCAGCCGGATCATGTTGGTGACATGCGACCGGGACCGCCCGAGCCGACTGGCCAGTTCCTCGTGCGTCGCCCCGAAGTCGCGGAGCAGCTGTTCGTACGCCGCAGCCTCCTCCAGCGGGTTGAGCTGCTGGCGGTGGAGATTCTCCAGCAGCGCGTCGCGCAGCATGGCGTCGTCCGCGGTCTCCCGCACGATGGCGGGAATCCGGGGAAGCTCGGCGATCTTCGATGCACGCCACCGGCGTTCACCCATGACGAGCTCGTAGCGCTCGGGGGCCACCTCGCGTACCACGATCGGCTGGAGCAGCCCGACCTCGCGGAGGCTCGCCGCCAGCTCTTCGAGGGCGTCCTCATCGAAGTGAGTCCTGGGCTGGCGCGGGTTCGGGCTGACCGACCCGACGGGGATCTCGCGGAAGGTCGCCCCGTGTACGGGCAGCGGCCCGGTGCCGTCGCCGGAGCCGCGATTCGTCCCCCGGCCGCCGTAGCCACTGGCGTAGTCGGCGTAGTCAGCCGAGGCGGTGCCCGCCTGACCGTCGAGGGGAGGGGGAGCAACCGGGATGAGTGCCCCCAGCCCTCGCCCCAGACCACTGCGCCGAGCACTCATCACGCCGCTCCATTCGAGTCCCGACCCCGTTCCGCGAGTTCGCGCGCCGCGGCCAGATAGGACAGCGAGCCGCGCGACGTCGGATCGTACGTCAGCGCGGACTGCCCATAGCTCGGCGCCTCCGCCAGACGCACGTTCCGGGGGATGGTAGTGGACAGCACCCGGTCCCCGAAGTGTTCCTTGACCTCATGGACGACCTGGTCGGCCAGTCTGGTCCGGGAGTCATACATCGTGAGCAGGATGGTCGACAGACGCAGCTCCTGGTTCAGGTGCGCCTGCACCAGTTCCACGTTGCGCAGCAACATGCCGAGGCCCTCCAGCGCGTAGTACTCGCACTGGATCGGGATGAGCAGCTCACGGGCGGCCACGAGGGCATTGACGGTCAGCAGCCCGAGAGAGGGCGGGCAGTCGATGAAAACATAGTCGACGTCCCGTTGCATGCTCGCGATGGCCCGCCGCAGCCGATTCTCCCGCGCCACCAGCGACACCAGCTCGATCTCCGCGCCGGCAAGATCGATCGTTGCGGGCGCGCAGAACAGCCCCGACGCCTCGGCGGACTTCACGATGACCTCGTCGAGGGGTCGATCCCCCACCAGAACCTCGTAGATCGAGGGGACCCCGGAGTGATGGTTGACGCCGAGCGCCGTCGAGGCATTGCCCTGCGGGTCAAGATCGATCACCAGGACCCGGGAGCCATGAGATGCCAGCGCCGCCGCCAGGTTGACCGTCGTCGTCGTCTTCCCCACACCGCCCTTCTGGTTGGCGACCGAGATGATGCGCCGCCGGGTGGGGCGAGAGAATGGTTGTCGTCGTTCTACCGCCAGTGCTTCCACTGCTGCTGCCGCCGCCGCTCCGATCGGGGTCGAGGGATCGAGCAGGTCCAGTGCGGAGAGCGCGGAGTCATAGCCCCGCAAGCCCCCGCCCCTGGTCCCACCCTGGCCCGCCGACGCTGTTTCACGTGGAACGAGACTGTCCACGTGTCGGCTGGTCACGACCGACCTCCCGTGATCGGAGTGAATCCCGTGACGTCCGTCTGACCTGTCTGCCATCGTGCCGCTCACCGTCGCCGCGCCCTCCCCTGCCCTCGGCCCGGGTGCGCTGGGATGAACGTACGGCCCGGAGGACACGGGCGGGTTCCTCCACCCGCCCCTCCCCGCACCTCACGACATCCACGGGATGCCAACCCTGAGTTCCGAGACCGCTGCGCGCGTCCTGCAGTTCCTCCAGGATCCGTGAACCGCGCATCGCCAGCATGACACCACCTGGTCGTAGCATCGGAAAGAGGATTGCGCCCAGCCGCTCCAGGGGAGCGACCGCGCGGGCTACGGCTATCCCGAATCTACGACCGTCCGGGCCGATTCCGGCATCTGGCGCGCGGCCACGTACCACAGAAATCTGGTCCTCCAGACCTATGGTCGCCACAACCTCGTGCAGGAATCGGCACCGGCGTTCCATCGGCTCGAGCAGCACCACCCGCAGATCCGGGCGGGCGAGCGCCAGCGGGATACCCGGCAGCCCCGCGCCGCTGCCGACGTCCACGACATCGGCCTGCACCGGGACCACGTCGGCCAGGACCGCGCAGTTGAGTACGTGGCGGTCCCAGAGCCGCTCAGTCTCACGCGGACCGATCAGCCCACGTTCGACCCCGTCGGTCGCCAGCAGCTCGACGTAGCGCGCCGCGGATCCGGTCCGCGTGCCGAAAATCTCCACCGCGACGGGGGGCACCTCGGGGGCATCCGGGAGACCCGTCATGGCCGGATGCCCCGCCGTGCCGTGCGACCAGCCCGCGCCGGCCGGGCCGCCTGCGTCACCTCGACCGGCCACAGCATCGAGCCGAGCCGGGTTGGGACCGTGGGCATCGCCAGGTGACCGCCGGCAGCGGGTGGGTGGAAGACCGGATCCGTGGACCCGGCTGGACAGGACCAGAAGGCTGGGCAGGACGAGGAAGTCAGAAGAGCGCGCACCCGACAAGCATCCCCGCCGACCTCGGCATGCTCCCGCCGCCACCCCCGCGGTAGGCACGGTTCCGGCCCTGGGGACGGATCTCAGGTCGTCCGGTAGGACACCACGGTCCGCTGCGGCCGATCGAGTCGCGGGGCGGCGCCGGCGCAGCGATCGAAGACGGTCAGCGTTCCGGTGAGGGAGAACTGCCAGCCACGGCCGGCGCACCACCCCGCCCGGGGCAGCGCGGCCAGGTCGGGCGCGAGAGCCGGCCGCTCCGCGTCGAAGACGAAGACGAGCAGCCGGGTCGGCGGGACCCGGCGGTTCGCCAGCTCGCCGACCAGGGAGACACCCGCAGCGCCGAAGAAGATCGTGTCCTGCCGTGGTACCCGGGCCGGTACCCGCCCGGCGCCGGCACTGGGGAGAGCTGCCGGCTCACGCGCCGGGTCGTCACTCGCCTCCATCGCGTACAGCCAGCCAGGCCGGGCGAGGCGGCCCCCGACCATCACCAGGTCTCCCGGGCGGTGCAGCTGCCGGGCCGCGATGGCCGCGTCGACCATCCGATCGAGGCCACGAGTCCGGTGCCGATGATCCCAGAGCTGCCCGCTTCCCGACAGCGAGGTTCCCAGGAGGGGGACCCCAAGCAAGATGATCATTGCGAGGCCGGCCAACGGCAGCACGGCGGTCGGAGAAATCGTGTCCGCGCTGGCGCTCGACGTAGGCGAGACACCGGAAACATCCAATCGTGACCGCTCGGTGACGGTCCCTCCGGTAGGGAGGGGTCGGGGTCGCGGCCATCGGTGCCGGTACGGCCGGCTGAGGCCCAGCGGCGGGGATACGAGGTCGCACCGCAGCCACGAACAGGGCCACCAGCCGCCGGGTTCCCACCACGATCACAACGACGATCAGTGGCACGACGAAGAGGTTGGTCCGGGTCGGCCCGAACGGCCAGTACCGCGCGGCGCTCGCTCCCAGCATCAGCACCTGGGCTCCGCCGAGCGCAGTGAGGAGCAGCCTGCCGTCCGGTCGTTGCGCCAGCACGAGGACGCCGGTCAGGCCGGCGATCGACACCGCCACGGCGAGCAGCACCGAGACAACCGGTCCCCCGGGCACCGTCGCATGGATGAGGCTCGGGTCGAACCGGTCGATGCCGGGCGGCATACCGGTGATGAAGGCTCGCATCTGATCGACGATGAAGCGTACGGCCTCGACCGGCCCACGACCGGCAATGAACTGGCGATCCCAGTAGTCGCCGCGACGCTGACTGGACTGGTGCCCGATGAAGAACACGGTATGCGCCACGCTGATGGCGACCGCGGGCAGGCATTCCACCAGTCGCCAGCGCCGCGCCGGACCGCGCCATACCTCCGCGGTCGCCAACGGCAGCACCAGAAAGATCCCGGGCACGGCGGTCAAGGCCAACAGGCCCGCCGCGGTGCGTCGCAGGAGCCGGGCACGGGAGAACCCGCCGGTGACAGGTGCAGGCCACGGGGACAGCGAGGACCGCGGAGATGATCCGGTCGACCAGGCGAGGACGATGCAGACGGCGGCCAGCGCCTCGACGGAATACGGCTTGAGTTGGGTCGCGAGATCCAAGAAGGTCACGTTCAGGCACAGCCAGCACGTGGCGAACACCGCTGCGACCAGGCCGGTGAAACGGCGGGTGAGCAGGACGATCGCGGCACCGAGCAAGGGCACGGCGAGATACCCGGGAAGCCGGAGCGACCAGCTGTGCCAGCCGAGGACCTCGCCGGCCACCCGGGTCAGGCCGAACCAACCCAGCGCCGAGGGGGTGTTGGCGACGGTCAGCTCCGGCCAGAACGAGGACGCCGGTTCGCTGACGAAGCGGGCACGCCAGATCTCGTCGTACCAGAAGGGTCTGGTCAGATAGGCATGCAGAACGCCGAGCACGGCCGCCAAGCCGACACCCACGGCGGCGGCCAGCACGGGGGAACGCGTCGGCCGGCGCCGACCCGCCATCGGTCGGCGCCGGTCAGCCGAGAAGGATGACTACCCGGCGGCCGGGTTCCTCGCCCTCGGACTCGCTGTGCACGCCGTCGATCCCGGCGACGGTGTCGTGCACCACCTTGCGCTCGAACGGCGTCATGGGAGCCAGCTTCTCCGGCTCACCGCGCGTGATGGCGCGCGACGCCGCGGCGATCGCGATCTTGCGTAGCTCGACCCGCCGCCGGGCGCGATGGCCGCCGACGTCGAGCATGAGACGGCTGCGGGTGCCCGTCTTCTGGAGCACCGCAAGCCTGGTCAGTTCCTGCAACGCCTCCAGCGTCTCGCCGCCCGCCCCGATGAGCTTGTCCAGCCCCTCGCCCACCACGGCGACGACGGCGCGGCCGCTCTCGACGTCGAGGTCGAGGTCACCGTCCATGTCGACGATGTCGAGCAGACCCTCGATGTAGTCGGCTGCGATCTCGCCTTCCAACTCGAGATCGGACAGACGCCGATCCTCCGTGCCGGCGGTCTCGTCCGAGGAAGCGTGCTCATCGGAGGCTCCGGCTCCATCCACAGCCAGTTCAGGTGCCGAACCGGTCATCAGCGACTCTCCAGGGGAACGGGGGCGGCGGAGCAGAGATTACGGGATGCCGCCACACGATGACGAAATCGGGTCGGCAGCCTGCCTGCCGGTCGGTCGGGAACGGCGTCTCCCGGATCAACGCCGCCCACCGGGCCGCTTGCCCTTGCCGCGCCGTTTCGCGGGTCGGGAGCCGCCGATCTGGCGCCGCACTCCGGCGGGTACGGGTGCCGGCCGGGGCGTGCTCTCCCCGTCGGAGGGCGCCGTCGGCCCGCTCGCAGCGCTCTGCCCGGCATTCTTGCCCGGGGCGTTCCTGCGGCCCGCCGCGCTGGTCTTCGCCCCCGCGCTGCGCCCCGTGGATGCGGCCGTGGTAGCGGCGACGCCGTTGTCCGAGACGCCACCGCCCGAGACGCCGTTGGCACCGGGACCGCCCGGCGCCCCCGCCTTACCGCTCTTCGGAGTCACCGCCTCCTTCGGGGTCGTCCCAGCTTTCGGGGTCACCGTGGTACGGCTCGCGGTCGAGGTGCCGTTACGGGACCGGGTGCCGGGGGGAGCCGTCGAGGACGTCCGACCGGCCGCCGCGGCACCGGAATCGCCGCCCTTGGTCGGGGTCACCGAGGCGGACCGGGAGCGGTTCTTCGACTTCGCCCCGGCTCGGACACCGGGAGCCGGCCGAGCGGGGGTGACGGCACCGTCGGCAGCCGGACGGGCACCGGGCAGCCGGCCGTTCGCATCCGCGGGCTTGACCGGCGGCATCTTCTTCATGATGAAGAACTGCTGGCCCATGCTCCACAGGTTGGTGGTGAGCCAGTACAGCAGCACGGCGATCGGGAAACGGAAACCAAAGAAGGCGAGCATCAGCGGGGAGCCATAGAGCAGCGCCTTCTGCACCATCGCCTGCTGCGGGTCGACCGGCCCGGTGCGGGCCATGATCTGGCGCTGCGTGAGGAAGGTCGTAAGACCCATCAGCACGATCAGGACGATCGCGAGAATCCTGACGTGCGTGCTGTCGACGCCGAGGAAGTGCGAGAAATCGCCATCGGAGGTGAACTTGCTCGCCAGCGAGATGCCGAACACCTTGGCCGAGGCGATCTGCTCCACCTGGTCCGCGGAGAGCCCGACCCGGGGACGCCAGACCAGCGAGTGGTTCGGACCCTCGTTCATCGGCGCCAGGTGGGTGAACACGTGGAACAGCGAGATGAACAGCGGGATCTGGAGGAAGATCGGGAGGCAGCCGAGAAGCGGGTTTCCGTGCTCCCGCTGCAGCGCCATCATCTCCTGCTGCATGCGGGGTTTGTCGTGCCCATGCTTCTCCCGGATCTCCTTGATCCGGGGCTGCATCATCTGCATCGTCCGCTGCGACTTCACCTGCTTGACGAACAGCGGGAAGATCAGAATACGGACGCAGACGACCAGCAGGACGACCGAAAAGGCCCAGGAGAAGAAACTGTCAGCACCAAAGATCGGCGCAAATCCCCGGTGAAAGAAGACAATCGCGTTCGCCGCGAGGTGGTATAGGGGATCCAACAACGGTCTGACTCCTCACACCCACGGTCCACGACCGGAACCGACGATCTCGGCCCGCATCCCCTGACTGGGAGACGGGGGACCATGCCTGTGGACGGACGGTACGGCGACGGCCGGATCGCCCGCGCTCCGACCGTCGAGAGGCCCGCCGGGGTCCGCCGCCGCGCCCCTGGGTCTCCGAACGATTCCCGGACCCGGATCCGTTCCCAGCACGGGGTCGTAGCCGCCTGCCGCGAGCGGTTGGCAGCGCAGCAACCGGGCGAGGGCGAGGACACCGCCACGCACACCCCCGTGGCGCCGCACCGCGGCCAGCGCGTAGGCGCTACAGGATGGCTCGAACCGGCACAGGCCGGCGTTGCGGGCCGACCAGCCGGCTCGGTAGAGCCGCACGAGCCCGGCAAAGGTCCAGGCCAGGGGACCGCGTACCGCGCCGTCGGCGTTGCGGGCGACCCGCGGCAGGCGGCGCCACACCATCCGGGAGGCCAGCAGGAGGTCGACGACGGCCGCCGTGGCCAGCAGCACGACCAGCACCGTCCCGGCGGTCATCGTCCACGCCCATCCGGGCGCCTGGCACCCGCCGGCCGGGCCACCCTGGTGAGCGCGGTGTCCAGCGCACGGCCGAGCTCCGCGGAGCTCGCCGTCGCCGCATCGGGCAGCGCACGCACGACCAGCATCGTCCCTGGCGCGAGCGTGTCCAGCCGAACCCGTACCTGTTCCCGCAACCGGCGCCGCACCCTGTTACGCACGACCGCCTTCCCCACCCGGCGGCCGACCACGAAGCCGGCCCGCGCCGGATCGTCGCTTGTTGTCCACAGACTGTGGACAACAAGCGGACCGGATCGGGTTCGCCGACCCATGGTCCCCACCCGGGCATGTTCGTCCCGGGTTCGGACGCGGGAGCCCTCAGGAAGCATGACCGGCGGGGATACCAGCAGGACCAGCGGGAACCCGCCGTCAGGCGGAGAGCTCGCTGCGGCCCTTACGACGGCGGGCGGACAGGATCGCGCGGCCCGCGCGAGTCCGCATGCGCAGTCGGAACCCGTGCGTGCGGGCCCGCCGACGGTTGTTCGGCTGGAAGGTGCGCTTACTCACGTGAGAACTCCGTCTGCAAGATGGACGCGGGCGGTGATCTTCGCTGCCGAGGGAGAGTGGGCCGCACCACACGGTCCTGACAAGCAGATCCCACGACAAACGAAGCGGTCTAACACCGCGGTTCGGCCTAGCCTACACAGGGCGGTGCCTCGGACGGTCCGGCTGCGAGGGATCGCTGCCGGGCAGGGGGACCTTCGGCGATCCGCCGGCCCCGGGCCCGCCGGCAGCCGCACCACCATCATCCGGTCATCACCCGGTCGCAGCCAGGGCAACCTGGACACGACGGCACCACACCGGAGGTCAAGGTGCGAGCGCACCGCGGCCGCGGCGGGCCGGCATCCGTCCGGCGGCCGTGGAATGCCACACTGCCGTGGCGGGCCCTCGGTGCCGCCGACAATGGGGCAGGGACGCGGCGCGGCCACCGCGGATACGTTCCGGCCCCGGCACGGCGGCTCGGGCCGCGCCTTACGATCCTGGTGGCAACGTCTCACTCGGGGCGGGCACCTGACGGCGTCAGGTATGCCCGCGTTCGGTGAGAACGACCGGCTCGGTGCACCCCGACCTGTGGAAAACGCCTGTGGAGAGGGCGGTCGGCGGAGGGGCCAGGGCAGAGCGGGGGACCTGGAGCGGATTCGAATGACCTCACTAATACAGGTTCATCCCCGGGAACGAGCCGGTTGCGCCACGCCGCATGCCGTGTCGTGTCCATGCACAGGTTGTGGACGACGATGTGGAGAACCATCGCGACGAGGCCCCTCGGTCGCTCGGTGGCCGGGGACCACATCACCAGCCGCATCAGCCGCGGCGCACCTCCAGCACGCGGGGAGCAGCACCACCCGCAAACCGTACCGAACTGCCCGAGGAGCCCCCGTGTCCAACCTCCGCGCCGACTCCGTCGCCGGTCTGCCGTTCGGGGACGAGCCTTCGGGTGACCCGGACCTGGCCGCGGTGTGGAGCCAGGCCGTCGCCGGGGTCGCCGACGGCACGCTGTCCGCCCAGCAGCGTGCCTGGCTGCGGCTGACCCGCCCCCTCGGGCTCGTCCAGGACACGGCTCTGCTGGCCGCGCCGAACGAGTTCACCAAGGATCTCCTCGACTCGCGCCTGCGCCCCTTCTTGTCCACAGCGTTGTCCACAGCCTATGGGCGGGAGATCAGGGTCGCGGTCACCGTCGAACACCTGCCCGATCCGGAACCAATGAGCGGACCGATCCGGATCGTACGGCCGGTGGACGCCAGGGGCGACACCACACCGGGCCAGGGCTCGGGCCCCGCCTCCGGTTCGGCGTTGAACGCGGGTACCGGATCAGGATCAGGATCGACCGGCACCGCCGCAGCCCCGGTGCCGGCACCAGTGCCGCCGGCGCCGGCGGCACTGGTGAACGGCGAACTGCCCTTCCCCGACGCCACCGAGGGAACACCACCGGTACGGGTCAGCGCGGGTCTCGGACGCGATGCGGCGCCGCACGAGACCGAACCGGCCCAGGCCCGGCTGAACCCCCGCTACATTTTCGAGACGTTCGTCATCGGCGACAGCAACCGGTTCCCCCACGCGGCAGCGGTGGCCGTCGCCGAGGCACCCGCGAAGGCCTACAACCCGCTTTTCATCTACGGGGACTCCGGGCTCGGCAAGACTCACCTTCTGCACGCGATCGGTCACTACGCACTCAGGCTCTACCCGAACATGCGGGTGAAGTACGTGAGCTCCGAGGAGTTCACCAACGACTTCATCAACTCGATCCGGGACGACCGCCAGCAGGCGTTCCAGCGGCGCTACCGTGACATCGATGTCCTGCTCGTTGACGACATCCAGTTCCTGGAAAACAAGGAACGGACGCAGGAGGAGTTCTTCCACACCTTCAACGTCCTGCACGACGGCGAGAAGCAGATCGTGATCAGCTCCGACCGCTCGCCCAAGCAACTCTCGGCCCTGGAGGACCGGCTGCGCAGCCGCTTCGAGTGGGGGCTGATGACCGACATCACCCCGCCCGACCTCGAGACGCGCATCGCCATCCTGTCGAAGAAGGCGGCCACGGAGCGCCTGCCGGTACCCCCGGATGTCCTCGAGTACATCGCCACGCACATCGAGCGCAACATCCGTGAGCTGGAGGGGGCGCTGATCCGGGTCGCGGCCTTCGCGAGCCTGAACAAGTCCCACGTCGACCGCACGCTCGCCGAGATCGTGCTGCGTGATCTCATCCCCGATGCCGGCAATCCCGACATCACGGCCGCCGCAATCATGAACGCGACGGCGGCGTACTTCGGCGTCTCGATGGAGGACCTGTGCGGCACCTCACGTAGCCGCGTGCTGGTCACCGCCCGTCAGATCGCGATGTACCTGTGCCGGGAGCTGACCGACCTGTCGCTACCGAAGATCGGCCAGCACTTCGGGGGGCGGGATCATACGACGGTCATGCATGCCGATCGCAAGATCCGCGGGCTGATGGCGGAACGGCGCGCGATCTACAACCAGGTCACCGAACTGACAAACCGCATCCGTCTGCAGGCCCGGCAGGCCTAGCGGGAG
>NZ_CDXDOS010000106.1:0-10813 GCF_978021245.1 Frankia sp. CoBUL1 | reverse complement strand
TATTTTGTACGAGTAACAGGGCGTAGCGACCTTGAGGTAACTGACGCCAATATATTGCCGGCGCCGATTGTGGACCATCCGTTGGCCGGGGCGATCCTGCTGCGGACGCTGCGGTTGAACTGCCTGACGTCGGCCTACGCGCCGCTGTGGAGTGAGGTGTTCGACCAGGCCTGGGGTGACGACGGCTGGGTGATCCCCACGCCGAACACTCCACCGCTCGGTGACGTCCGGCCGGAGTGGGACGTGCGGTCGCCGCTGCGGACCGAGCTGGCGCGGCGGGCGGCGCTGGTCGAGCTGGACGCGCTGGTCTCGGTGATGATGAACATCTCGGCGGATCAGCTCGTCGCCCTGTACCTCGCGCGCTTCCCCCAGCTTCAGGCCTACGAGGAAGACACCTGGTTCGATCTCGCCGGTCGCAAGATATGCGGCGACCGCAACTCGTTCGGGTTCGGCCAGGCCAAGGAGCACTACGTCCAGTTGCGTAAGCACCTGGAGGACCCTCGTCACGAGCCGCCGCCGGAAGGGTATGCTGCCCCGTCCCACAAGGCGGACCGGGAGGCGGAGATGCGGCAGGCGCACGCCGCGTTCAGTGCCCGGCTGCGGGCCGCCCGGGACGCGGGCTGGCGGGAGCCTGAGCCACCGGAGTCGGGCGGATGAGGCCGACGTTCGCCGCCGACAGCCTGCGGCGCAACCTGACGCAGTTCCTCACCACGACGTTCGCCCTCGCCGACGCGGACGAACGGGCCGCGCTCGCGCGCTTTCTGGAGCATCCCGAGCACGGCATCTACCGCGGGCCGTACCTGCGTGTCCGCATCCCGTTCCGGCCGGCGGCCGACGGCTGGCAACGACACCTCCAGTGGCATCCGGGCGGGGACTGGACGCCCTACGAACACCAGGCCCGGGCGTTCGAGCGGCTGAGCACCCTGCATTCCCCGGCCGAGCCGACGCTGGTGACCACCGGCACCGGCTCCGGCAAGACCGAGGCCTTCCTTGTCCCGGTCCTGGATCACTGCGAGCGGGCCGGCCGAGCCGGCCGGCGCGGCGTCAAGGCGCTGCTGCTCTACCCGATGAACGCACTGGCCTCCGACCAGACGCAGCGCATCGACGAGTTCCTCGCCCGGCCGGGCCTGGAACACGTGACCGCCGGGCTGTACGTCGGCGACGTGGCGGAGACGACCTACGCCCGGGTGCTGACCTCCCGCGCGGAGATGCGCCGCAACCCGCCGGACATCCTGGTCACCAACTACAAGATGCTCGACCAACTGCTGCAGCGGGCCGACGACGTGCCGCTGTGGGAGGGTGCCGAGCTCGCGTATGTCGTGCTCGACGAGTTCCACGCCTACGACGGCGCCCAGGGCACCGACGTCGCGATGCTGCTGCGGCGGCTCGGCGCCGTCACCGGCCAGGCCGAGCCGGGCCGTCCGCTCGGGGCCGCCTGCCCGGTCGCCACCTCGGCGACCCTCGGCGAGGGCCAGGGCAGCGACGGCGGCGCGGCCATCCGCGGCGTCGCGGGCCAGGTTTTCGGCACCGTCTTCGACGAGGCGGCGCTGATCGGCGAAGACCGTCAGCGCCCGGAGGAGATTCTCCGCCCGGTCGACCACAACCTGCCGCTGCCGGACCCGGCGGACCTCGCGGGCATTCCCGACCCGGCCCGGGACACCTGGTCGCTGCGGCGGACCGTGGCGGCCGTGCTCGGCGTGGACACCTTCGACCCGGCTGTGCTTGGCCGGCATCTCCAGCGGCACATCCTCACCCACGCGGTGCTGGGTCTGCTCGGTGACGAGCCCAGGACCGCGGCGGAGATCCTGGAACTGCTCCCACGCCGGGGCGCCTACCGCTGGGGCCTCGCCCTGCAGAACGAACCCGAGGTGGCCGCGCTCGGACTGGCCCGGTTCGTCGGGCTGCTGTCGATGGCCCGCGACCCGGACCGGCCTGAGCGCCCGTTCCTCGGTGTCGAGACGCACCTGTGGGTCCGGGCCGTGTCGCGGCTGCTGCGAGGCGTGGCCCGGCAGCCGACCTTCCTGTGGGACGGCGACCCCCGCCGGGTACCCGTCGCCGACGCATCCGAGGCCGACGGTGCGGTCGCGGATACCAGTCAGGCGCTGCTCCCGGCGGTCTACTGCCGGCACTGCGGCCGGTCCGGCTGGTCGGCGATCTCGCCCGAGCGCGATCCGCACGAACTCGTCACCGACCCGGCCAAGATCTACCGGGCCGGCGTCGGCCGGGACAAGCGGCGGGTACGCGCCCTGCTCGCCGCGACCCCGGGCGAGATCGCGGGCACCGGCCGCGGCCTGTTCGTGCTCGACTCCGCCGGCAGCCGCATCCGTCCGTTCGACCCGGCGAAGGACCGCGCCCGGGCCGACCGCCCCGGTTCCGGCAACGGTCCCGGCAACGGTTCCGGTTCCGGTCCCGGTTCCGGTTCCGGCAACGACTCCGGTAACGACGTGGTCGTCCTCGCCGATCTCGGGGACGATCGGGCGGCCAGCCTGGACCGCTGCCCGGCCTGCGGGCTGGACCAGGGCATCCGCTATCTGGGTGCGGGCCTGGCGACGCTGGCTTCGGTCGCCGTCACCCAGCTGTTCACCGGCGGCGAGCTGGCCGGCCGGGAACGGCGCACCCTGCTGTTCAACGACTCGGTGCAGGACGCCGCCCACCGGGCCGGTTTCGTCGCGAACCGCTCGTTCACCTTCTCGCTGCGCTCGCTGCTCGCCGCCCAACTGGTACCCGGCCAGCCGGTGACTCTCGACGCCGTCGTCGCCGACCTGGTGGCCGCCGCCACCGACCGCGACACCCTTGCCGCGATCATCCCGCCCGACCTGCACGACTCACCCGGTATCGACGCCCTGCTGTCCGGTGAGCACACCGGCAGCCGCAGCACCTGGCGGCTGGTCGCTGACCGGCTGGGGTTCGCCACCGTGCTCGAGTTCGGCCTGCGTTCCCGCCAGGGCCGCACGCTCGAGCTCACCCGCACCGTCGCCGCCGATGTCGTGCTCGACGAACCGGGGAAGGTCGCCGCCCTGTGCCGCGACCTGCTGCTCACCGGCCGGGCCGCGCAGCTCCCGGCCGGGAGCCTGCCCGACGAGGCACGGCTGGAGGCCTTCGTCCGGGGTGTGCTCGAACGGCTGCGCGTCCGCGGCGGCGTCCGCCACACCTGGCTGGCCGGCTACCTCGCCCAGGGCGGCCGCCGGTGGATGGTCTGGGGTGGCCGGCCCGCCGGCATGCCGGCTTTCCCGGAGGGCCTCTCGGCGCCCGCATTCCTGCTGTCCGGGCCTCGGCGCAACAGCGAGTTCGACCTGCTCACCGCGCGCGGCGGCTGGTACCAGGACTGGGCGCGACGGTGCCTGGGCGGGCTCGACCGGGAGGCCGTCCACGAGTTCCTCGGCCGTCTGCTGCCCGAACTCGCCGGTGCCGGCGTGCTGCGCAGCCACCAGCTCACCGCCGACCCGACACTTTCGGTGTTCGGGCTGCAACCCGGCCACGTTCGGGTTGTCCGGCTTGACGATTCCGCGGCCGAGCTGGCCGGGATCCGCTGCGACTCCTGCTCCTGGGCGCAGACCGTGCCGCCGGCTGGGTCGGGCAGCCCTGCCAGCGGTACCGCTGCGATGGTCACCTCACCGCCGCGCCCGACGCCGCCGCCGTGGGCGACTACTACCGTCGGCTCTACCTCGGGGGCGGGGTGTTCCGGGTGGTGACGGGCGAGCACACCGGCGTCCTCACCCGCGTGCAGCGCGAACAGGTGGAACGGCAGTTCCTCGACGGTACCCGCTACACCGACCCGAACGTGCTGTCCTGCACCCCGACGCTGGAGCTCGGGATCGACATCGGGGAGCTGTCGGCCGTGCTGCTCGCGTCGTTACCGGCTGCGCCCGCGAACTACGTGCAGCGCGCTGGGCGGGCGGGCCGCCGTAGCGGGAACGCGTTCGTGCTGACGCTGCTCGCCAACCGCGCCCGGGACCGTTACTACCTCACCGAACCCCGCGAGATGATCGCTGGCCAGATCGTCCCGCCGGGCTGCTACCTGTCCGCGGTCGAGATCCTGCGGCGCCAGTATGTCGCGCACCTCATCGACCTGGCGGCGCGTCGCCAGCTGCCCGGCGTGCTGCCGCTGCCGCGTCGGGCCGGCGCCCTGTTCGGCCCGACCGGCTGGCTGTCGTCGTTCGGCGCCGCGGCCAAGCGGGCCGGCGCCGACACTGTCGAGGTGTTCCTGTCGCTGTTCGGTGACGACGTCACGGCGCAGGCCGCCGGTGAACTGCGGGTGTTCGCGACCGACCGAGCCGGCGGAATCGGCGGAATCGAGGGTGCGCTGGCCTGCGTGGACGCCGCCTGGGAAGCCCGGCTGGACGGCCTGCGTCACCGGCTGGCGGCCATCTTGTCCGCCACCGACGCCCTTGCCGACTCCGACCCCGACCAGAAGCGCGAGGCCCGCGGTCTGCGGGCCGAGCAGCGGGCCGTCCGAAAGCGGGTCGCCGAGATCGGCCGGGCCTCGGCGCACGCCACGCTCGTCGAGTTCGGACTGCTGCCGAACTACGCCCTGATCGACACCAACACCATGCTCGAAGCGACCCTGACGTGGGAAGACGGCGGGTCAGGACCCGACGACCGCAGATACCACAGCGAGGTCCGCGAGTACCCGCGCCCCGCCCGGCAGGCGCTGCGTGAGATCGCACCTGGCAACATCTACTACGTCCGGGGATACCAGCATGAGATCAGCGGTCTTGAGATCGGCACGCCGGACAGCCCGGCCTGGGAACACTGGCGGGTGTGCCCCGCCTGCGGCCACGTGCGCACCGAACACGCCATCCAGGACCCGAGCGCCTGCCCTCGCTGCGGCAGCCGCGGCATCGCCGACTCGGGGAACCTGTACCAGGTGCTACGGCCCAGCAAGGTGACCGCGGTTGACCGCGGCGATGACGCGCGTATCCGGGACGACGCCGAGGACCGCGTCGTCCGGGCATACTCGATGGCCCACACGGTGGACGTCGACCCCCAGCAGGTGCTGCGGTCGTGGCGGCACACCGGCATCACCTTCGGGATCGACTACACCCGGACGGCCGTGGTGCGGGAGTTCAACCTCGGCCCGGCGCGGTACGACCGGCCGGCCGGCAACGTCTTCGGCGGCGCCCAGGTTCGGCTCAATCCCTTCCACGCCTGCGTCACCTGCGGCGGTACCCCGGAGGACGGCCCGCCGCCGAGCCCGGCCACCGCGGCGGCAGGCCAGGGTGGCCTGCCCGTGGCGGCCACCGCCACCTCGATGCCGGGAACGGTTCCGCGCGAGGCTCAGCACCACCGGCGGTGGTGTCCGTACCGGCGTTCCCCTTCGGCGACCCGGCACGTCCCGCTCATCCTGGCGCACGAGCTGCGCACCGAGGCGATACGCATCCTGGTCCCGGCCGTCACCGCCGCCGTCGACGAACGGATGGCCTCGTTCGCGGCAGCGCTTCGCCTGGGCATCGCGGCCCGCTACGGCGGCGATCCGGATCATCTGCGGATCGTTCGGGCGGTGATGCCCGACGGCGGCCAGCACGGCACCGGGCACGTGCGCCGGTTCCTCGTCGTCCACGACACCCAGCCCGGCGGCACCGGCTACCTGCATCGGCTCTCCGACCCCGACAGCTTCCGGGAGGTGCTCGCCGCCGCGCTGCGGGCCGTCGAGAGCTGCCGGTGCGCCGAGGAAGGACGCGTGGCATGCCACCGGTGCCTGTTACGGGACGCCCGCGACGACGAGTTCCAGCTGATCAGCCGGTTCTACGCGGTGGCGATGCTGCGTTCCCTGCTGGACGGGTGGGACGTCGTCGGTGGCCAGTGTACCGACGAGATCTCGCTGTTCGACCAGGTCGAGAGTGAACTCGAAGCGCGGTTCCTAGCCGGTCTGCTCGACTGGGGCGCCCGTCCCGGAAGCCGGGCGACCGTGACCCGCACCGCCGACACCCATGGCGCACGCACCGCCGACCTGCGCATCAGCCGGCCCGACGGGCAGGTCGTCCACTGGCAGCTGAGGCTGCAGAACACCATTCACGGGACCAGACCAGACGCGCTGTTCGTCCGGGTAGACGCGGCCCCGTCGACTGTCGCGGTGTACCTCGACGGATTCAGCTACCACGCCTCGAAGGAGCACAACCGGATCGCCGACGACGCGGACAAACGAACGCTGCTGCGTGCCCATGACATCGTGGTCTTCCAACTGGCCTGGGACGACGTCGAAGCCTGGTGCGGCCGGCCGGTGGCGCAGCCGCCGGTCTGGCCACCGTACGCCGGCAACGCCCAGGCCGGCGCCCGGGACCTGTACCGGCTCCTGACCGGCCGAGATGTGCGGGAACTGGCCGGCACGGTGTGGGCGAACCCGGTTGAGCTGCTGCTCGCCTACCTCGGGGATCCCGACGCCGAGCTCTGGCGGTCCCGGACGGTCGCGGCGCTGGCCGGCCTGCTCAACCTGCCTGGCTCGCGGACCACCGCGAGCCGCGGCGGCGTGGCGGCAGCGGTACGGGAGGCGCTGACCGCCGGACCGACCGCTGGTCCGGCCGTCCCCGGACGGCCGACGACCCGCCCGGGGACGGCCGGACCGGTCACGGTCGTCCGTGTCGAGGACGCCCACCACTGCCCGGTCGTCGTGGTCGCGGATCAGAGCGACGGCGGGCCACCCGTGTGGACCGCACTCGTGCTCGTCGACGACCGCACCGCGACCGTCGCGAACGACACCGATGCCCACCGGCTGCGGTGGGCCGCCTGGCTGTACTGGAGCAATCTGCTGCAGTTCCTTGACTCCGGGGGCGGCGACGGCGTCCAGCTCGCGCGGAGCGCCCTCGGCGAGTTTGACCCGTCGTTGCTCCGGGTCGCGGCGGGATCGGGTGCGTTGTCGGTGCGTCGGTCGGTCCAGCTCGATGCCGAGACCTCGGTCTGGATCGGGACGTCGTCCGGTGCGCATCCCGGGGCGGCTGTCGAGGTAACCGGCCCGGCGCAGCAGCAGCAGCCGGCGGCGGTCGGGCCCGCGTGGCAGGCGGTGCTCAGGCTGATCACCGCGACGGAGCCGGGGCTGGTCGAGCTGGTGCGGGAGCTGGCGGCGCGGGATGTGCCGGTACCGGAGGTCGGGTACGAACTCGGGGACGCGGCCTGGCAGGCGGAGCTGGCCTGGCCGGCCGCCAGGATCGGGGTCGTCACCGCGGCCGGGCCGGGCGACCCCGAAGGCTCGGGACGCGACGCCGCCTACGCGGCGGCAGGCTGGCTGGTGCGGACCGCGTCCGAATGGCAGGCGTCCGATCTCGCCTCGAACCTCACATCGAACCCCGCAACGAACCCCGCATCAAGGATCGATGGTCCACTCGGCTCACGGAGGGACAGCCAGTCGTGACCGACCAAGCCAAGGTGACACTTCGCATCCTGGATCGGGCCGACAAGGAGATCCTCAAGCTCACCCGGGCTGAGAAAGGCGGCGTCTACGACTTTCAGAGCGCCTTCCGGCAGAACCTGAACACCCCGAGCCTGCACTTCAAGCGACTCAAGGGCAATTCTCGGCTGTTCTCCGCCCGGATCGGCAAGGATCATCGCGCGTTGCTGCTCCACGTGGGCAACCAGGACTACCTGCTTGTGTCGGTCAAGCACCGCAGCGAGGTCTACGACGGCATCGAGGACAAGTATTCCTACCAGATCAACCGAGTCACCGGCGGCATCGAGGTCGTGGACCTGTCCGCCGTCGGTGACGGCATCGTCGGCCGGTTGTTGCCGCCGGAACGGCAGCTGACCCACACCCGGGTCAGGCCCGCCCAGGTCAGGCCAGAGCCGGCGCCGGGAGTCGGCGACACCGCAGGGGGGGAGCCGGGCGGCCAGAAGGACCTCGAACGGCCGTTGTTCGAGGCCTTCACTGACCAGGACCTGGTCGACCTCGGTGTGGTTCCGGCCCTGCTTCCGCTGATCAGACGGATCGTTGACGAGGACGAGCTGCTCGGGCTCGCCGAGGTCGCCCCGCAGCTCACGTCCGACGTGCTCCTGGCGCTGCACGACGGCAAGAGCGTCGAAGAAGTACTCGAACACGTCACCGTGCCGGTGAAGGCCGACAGCCCGGTCGACCCGGAGGACTTCGCTGCGGCGGTTGCCCGGCCGGCGACCCAGGTGACCAGCGACGATGCCGCGCTGCAGGCGGTGCTGGGCGAGTCGTTCGCGCGGTGGCAGGTCGACCCAGCGCCAGCTCGTGGACCGGGTCTACGGCGGACCGGCGCGGGTCAGCGGCGGGCCGGGAACCGGGAAGACGATCGTCGCGCTGCACCGGGCCGGGCACCTCGCCGCCCGGCTGCCGCCGGGCGATGACAAGCCGATCCTGCTCACCACGTTCAACCGCAACCTTGCCGCCGACCTGCGGGCCCGGTTCCTCGACCTAGTCGGCCCCGACCTCGTCGATCGGGTCGATATCGTCAACATCGACAAGCTCGCGAGCCGGGTTGTCGGTGAGGCCGGGGCGAGCCGTCGCCGGCGGACGATCGACGATGACGCCGCCGTGCGGGAGTGGGCCGCGATGCTTGACGAGGTCGGTGAACGACGGTGGGACGCCGAGTTTCTCGCGGCCGAGTGGGCCGAGGTCGTTCTGGGCCAGGTGCTCCGTTCCCGCACCGACTACTTCAAGGCCCGGCGACCAGGTCGAGGGCGGCCACTGTCCCGAGCCGACCGCGACGCGGTGTGGCAACTCGTCGAACGTTTCACCAAGCGCCTGGACGACGCCGGTGTGTGGACGTGGCGCCAGGTAGCCGAATACGCCGCCCGCACCGAACAGGACCGCGCGGCCGCGGTGGTGAGCGCGGCCGGTCAGCCCACCGCTTCCGGCTCCCTGCCCAGGTACCGCTATCGGCATGTCGTCGTGGATGAGGCCCAGGACCTCAACCCGGCGCACTGGAAGATGCTGCGGGCCATGGTCGCGCCAGGTCGGGACGACATCTTCCTCGTCGGCGACACCCACCAGCGAATCTACGATAATTACGTCATGCTTGGTAGTCTCGGCGTGAATATCCGTGGTCGCAGTGCCAAGTTGACGCTGAGCTACCGCACCACCCGTCAGATCCTGTGGACAGCGCTTCGGCTGCTTGCCGGTGAGACGTACGACGACCTCGACGGCGGCGACGACAACCTCGCGGGGTACCGGTCGCTGCTCAGTGGCGGAGAACCCGTGCTCGGTGAGGCCGTCACCTGGGCGGATGAACTGAAGCTCATCAGCGGGCAGATCAGGGTCTGGGAGAGCGCCGGCGACGGTTCGACCAGTGCCGGCGACGGTTCGACCGCCGTGTGCGTGCCGACTCGACGGATGGTGGAGGACGTCGTCACACACCTCGAGGCGAGCGGGATTTCTGCCATCGAGATCGGGCCGGACGGGCCGAAGCGAGCCGACGGCGTCCACGTGGGCACCATGCACCGTTTCAAGGGCCTGGAGTACCGGCGGATCATCATCGGAGGTGCCAGCGCCGGGCTTGTGCCCCGTGGCGTGATCGAGCGGTACCAGGACGTCGACCCAAAGCGGTACCAGCAGGAACGGGCACGAGACCGGTCACTGCTGTTCGTCGCGGCGACCCGCGCCCGCGACGAACTGGCGATCTTCTGGCACGGCCGGCCAAGCCCGTTCCTGGCCGCCGCCTGGACGCGGCGTCGCGCCGTTGGGTCGAGCTTGCGCAACTGACGAAGCGCATGCGGGGTTATGCCGACCGGGTACCTCATACCAGGCCGAGGTCGGCCTTTACCTTGTCCCATGGAACGGGCGTCTGCCCGGTAGCCGCCATCTCCTCGACGTAGACCACTTGGTTATCGCGGACCAGCCGGGCGGCAAGCTTGTGATGATGATCCCGGCGGGTTTCGCGCACTTTCCGGTGCAACACCGCTACCCGCCGCACCGCCTTCCGACGGTTCGCGGAACCTTTCCGTGTGCGGGCCAGCGACCGCTGGGCGCGGGCGAGATGCTGCCGCTTCGACCGCGGCGGGCGAGGGTTCGCCACGATCTCACCCGTGGACATGGTCACCAACCGATCGAGCCCGAGATCGACCCCCACCTCGGCGGGCACGACCGGGTACGGCTCGTCGGTCACATCGACCACGAACGACACGTAGTACCGGCCGTCCGCTTCCCGGATCACCGTGGCCGACGACGGAACCGACGGCAACCCCCGAGACCAGGCGAGTTCGACATCTCCGACCTTCGTGATCCGAGTTCTTAACGCGACTGGGCGACACTCGCCACCTGGTCCGTCAGCATGCTTGAGCGGGAGGTGTTCACCGAAGCGGGGTCGCGGCCCGGCTTCTCGGCCTGCCGCAGAACACCCTCCACTACTGCTTGGCGGGTGGCACGGTCGGCGACCGGGCCTACAAGCCGGTGATCCGTGTCGCACCCCGGGCGGCCGGCCTCGACTACAAGAAGACTGCCAAGCGTACGTCTGGCCGGCCCCTCGTGCTTCTTGCGGGAACGGCCGCCGCATGTCAGATCACGAGGAGTAAGCGTCGCGAACCCGGACCTGCTGTCCGGGGCGTCTACTCGGGATCGTAGGCGAGGTTGGGGCGTAGCCAGCGCTCGACGTCGGAGATCTTCAGGACCCGCCGCTGGGCGTAGTCCTCGACCTGGTCCCGGCCGATGCGCCCGACGGTGAAGTACCGCGACGACGGATGGGCGAAGATGAGCCCGCTGACGGCGGCGGCGGGGGTCATCGCGAAGGACTCGGTCAGGCCCATCCCCACCCGCCCGGCGTCCAGCAGGTCGAACAGCGCCTGCTTCTCGCTGTGGTCGGGGCTCGCCGAGGCGTTCGCCGAGTATGTCCACCTTGAGGCGCGACGCGCCTGGTTCGAGCCGGAC
>NZ_CDXDOS010000105.1:1567-11528 GCF_978021245.1 Frankia sp. CoBUL1 | reverse complement strand
CCTCCCCCCGACCCGTCCGCGTTGCCCGGCCGCGGGTCGCTCGTGGTCGAAGCCGCCCTGCTCGCTGACGCCCTGCGGGACTGGGCCGCCTCGCATCTGTCCCCCGGTCCCGCCGGGCCCCCCGGTCCCGGCGCATCGTCGGCGGCGGGCTCCGCTGCCGACGATGCGCCGGCGATGCCCGATCCCCACGCGGATCCGGCGCCGGGACCCGCGGATCACACCTGGCCCTGCGCCGTGTGCCCGCTGTGCCGGCTCCTGTCGAGCCTCGCTGGCGACCGCCCCGAGGTGGTTGGCCATCTCCTCGCGGCGGCCGGATCCCTGACCGCGGCGTTCCGCGCCGCCCTCGGTGCCGGTGGGGAGGGCGCTCCCGGGCCCGCCACGCCGCGACGGCGCGAGACGGCGCGCCCCGCATCCGGGGATCATCCATGGCCGGGGGACACCACCGGCACCCAACCAGCCACCGCGCTTAGACCCCGCGTGCAGAGGATCGATATCACGTGAGCATCGCTACTCCCGATAGTTCGAAGAACCTGGATATTCCGGGCAGCTTGACGGTTCCGCGCGCCGAGCGTGCCGGCGCGGTCCTCGGCCCGTTGCCGGCGGAGAACCGGATGGAGGGCCTGACGATCGGCATCGACGTTGGCGGGACGAAGGTCGCCGCCGGCGTCGTGGACGGTGCGGGGACGATCATCACTTCCCTGCGTCGGCCCACCCCGGGCCATTCGGCAGCCGAGGTCGCGGACACCATCGCCAGCGTCGTCGCGGAGCTCAGTGCCGACCACGCCGTGCGCGCGGTCGGCATCGGCGCGGCCGGGTGGGTCGACTCGGACCGGTCCCGCGTCCTGTTCGCACCGAACCTCGCCTGGCGCGACGAACCCCTGCGCGACGAGGTCGGGGGGCGCATCGGCCTGCCCGTCGTCGTGGAGAACGACGCCAACGCGATGGCCTGGGCGGAGTACCGTTTCGGGGCCGGCCGTGGCCGGCGTGACCTCGTCTGCCTGACGGTGGGAACCGGCATCGGCAGCGGCATCGTCCTGGGCGGTGAGCTCTACCGGGGCGCGTCCGGTATCGGCGCCGAGATGGGCCACATGCGGGTGGTACCCGACGGGTATCCGTGCGGTTGTGGTAACAGAGGGTGTTGGGAACAGTATGCGAGCGGGCGAGCGCTGGTCCGGCTGGCGAAGAACATCGCCACCGTGGATCCGAGTGCGGCCGTGCCCATGCTGGAGCATTGCGGCGGTGGCGTCGACGCGCTGACCGGCCCGGACGTCACCGAGGCGGCGCGCAAGGGGGACCCGGCGGCGATCAGGTGCTTCACCGAGATCGGCCACTGGCTCGGGGAGGGCATGGCGACGCTGGTCGCCGCGCTCGACCCGAACCGCTTCGTCATCGGCGGCGGCGTCTCCGACGCCGGCGAGCTGCTGCTCGGCCCGGCCCGGCAGAGCCTCCTGGCCGCTATGCCCGGGCGGGATTACCGTTCCGAGCCGGACATCGTCATCGCTGAGCTCGGATCCCAAGCGGGCCTCGTAGGCGCGGCCGACCTCGCCCGGTTCTGACCCGACCCCCACGGCGATCCCAGGAGGGTCGCCGAAGGCGATTCGGCGGAGACCCCGTACGGCGCCCTGCGACAGGGGTCCCGCGTAGCGGCGAAGCCGCTACGCGGGGGAGGCCCGGTAGTCGGGTACCAGTTCGGCGGCGAGCTCCTCGAGGAACAGCCCGGTGTCGGCGACGACGCCGACCGCGTGCGCGCTGGTGCGTTCGATGAGGGCGTGCACCGTCGAGGGGTTGACGTCCACGCAGGCCACCGGGACCGAGGCCGGCAGGATGTTGCCGGTGGCCACGGAGTGCTGGGCGCTGGCGATCATGAGGGCGAACGCCACCCCCCGTAGCGCGGCGCGCATCGCCCGCTGGCCTGCCAGGACGTCGGTGTGGACGTCGGGCAGCGGGCCTTCGTCGCGGACCGATCCGACGAGCACGAAGGTCTTGTTGGCCTTGACCATCGCGTGCATGATCCCCTGGGTGAGCACGCCGGACTCCACGGCGGCCCGGATGGATCCCTCCCGGCGGATCGTGTTGACCGCGCGGATGTGCTGCTCGCTGCCGCGCTGCACCCGGCCGCTACGCAGCGGCCCGAGCCCCAGCGGCGATCCGTAGAGGGCAGCCTCCACGTCGAGTGTCGCCAGCGCGTTGCCGGCGAACAGCACGTCGACATAGCCAGCCCCGACGAGGGCGACCAGCGCCGGCCCGGCTCCGGTGCTCACCACCGTCTGACCTGCCACCCAGAGCACCTGCGAGCCCTCGGCCTTCACCTCGCGGATCTGGCGGGCGATCGCCCGGACCAGGACCGCCTGCGGCTGGGTGGAGCTCGGCAGCGGGGCGGCCAGGGATTCGTACTCCTCGTAGATCCGGCTGGAATGGGCGGTGACCGGCAGGACGACCTTCACCCCGTCCACGCCGCACACGATCATGTCTCCCGCGCGCACGTCGGTGACCGGTACCGTTCGCACCCGGCCGTGCGAGACGACCAGGCCGCAGTCCATCTCGGGATGCTCCACCGGCACCCACTGGCCGTCGAGGTGGACGACGGTCTCCAGATTGGTGGTGGAGTAGAAGTCCGGGGGGAAGACGCCGTCGCGGTCGGCCGGCTCGCACCGGGCCGTGCCAGACTCGATCTTGTTCACGCCGTGGACCTGGATCCGCATCAGAATGCGCATGAGCTGACTCGGTGAGTCGGCCCCCACCGTGATGACCGCGTGGGACTCGTCATCGTGGCTGCGCCCCAGGTCGATACGAACGACCCGATAGTCACCGCCATAGTCCAGCACGTCATCGAGAACCCGGGCCAGCACGCCCGTATCCATGAGATGTCCGTGGACTTCGACCTTTTCGTGATATTGCACGCCCCACGCCCTTCCATCTCGGTGCCGGTACGACGGCTGCCACGCCGCGCTCAGACCACCGCGCCGTCGTCGGGGCCGTCGAAGTCCGTGGGCGGACGGTCTCCCATCCGCGCGACCAGCGTGCCGACCCCGCCGAGGATCAGCAGAACCCCGGCGACGTTCTGGGTCCGGGACTGGTTGAAGTCGATCAGGTCCGGAACGACGAGGAACATCACACCGAGGGCGATCGAACCGAGCGCCCAGCGTGTCACGGGCCTGATCCGTGGCAGCGGTGGCGGGGGTGGCGGTTCGTAGTGCTCACCGTCCGGGTCCAGATCCGGGTCGTCCAGACCCTCCGGGAGCTGGCCGGAACCCGACAGATCGCCGAAGTCGACGACGAGGTCCTCGGTGCCGCCGCGTCCCCGTCGGCCGCCCTCACCGCCCGTGGACGGGAACGGCAACTGGTCGAGCCCGGGTTCGGTCCGGTCCTCCGACACGGGCGGAGCAGCCGGCTCGAACGGCGGACGTAGGATGATCACAGTGGGGCGGCGGGTGTCGTCCAGATCCTCCGCAGCCGGCCACCGGTGGGATTCGGGCTCCTCGTCGAAGCGCGCGATGAGTTCGAAGAACGCGGCGTCGTCGGCTTTCTGGGAGCGCGGGGAGGGCCGCGGTGCGTTGCCCCCCGCGGTTGTCGCGGATCCGTCGCTGTCGCCGTCGAGACCGCCGCCACCCCGGCCGGCCGTGGGCGCGGCACCGGGCGTGGATCCGCCGCTGGTCGGCTCCTCGCGGTTCGCGGAGGTGCCACCGCCACCGGCGGGGGCGCCGCCCGGCCCGCCGAGGGGAGCCCCCTCGGGCGCGGCGCCGTCCGTCGGCGAGGGCCGGTGCTCGCCGGGTCCTGAACCCGGTGACCGCTCAGTCATCGCCGCAGGGCGCGTCGGGCACGAGCGCGCGTGGCGCGTGCCGCCGGACGAATTCCAGACTTCCTTCGAAGATCGTTTCTCGGTCGTTGTCGAGCGTCGCGACGTGGTAACTGTTCTCCAGCAGTCGTTCTTCGGCCGGGGCGCGCAGCCCGGCCAGCAGAATCGCGCCGGAGCTGGCTTCCACCACATGGTCGACGACGCTGCGGTAGGTGAGGACCGGACAGACGATCCGACCGAGCTCCGGCCGGGTCACCGCCCACAGTTGGCGCAGCGACGCGAACGGGCGCAAGGGTACCCGGTCGTAACCGATCTCGGGCACGCCCTCGGCCTTCACGTCGCCAGCCACACCAGGCACGGCGGGGATCACCCGGCTCAGCAGCGGGGCGAACGCCGCGTGCCACCGGTCGGTGGTGAGGCTGGGATTCACCGTGACGAGGCCGGCGAGGTCCCCGCCGTGCTGCTCGGCCAGCCGCAGGGCCAGGGTCCCGCCCATCGACAGCCCCATGACGAAGACCTGCTCGCAGGTGGTCCGCAGCCGCAGGAACGCGGTCTCCGCCGTGGCATACCAGTCCGGCCAGGTAGTGGGCACCATGTCCTGCCAGCGGGTGCCATGGCCGGGCAGCAGCGGGCACGAGACTGTCAGTCCGACTGCGGAGAGGTACTCGCCCCAGGGCCGCATGCTGCCCGGGGAGCCGGTGAACCCGTGGACCAGCAGCACGCCGACCGACCCACCCTCGAACTCGAACGGTTCCGCGCCCGGGAGGACGGCCGCACCGGTGACACCCGCCATCGTGATCCGCCCTTCGTGCCTCGCGCGCCCGCCCGTATGCCGCGATGCGGGTCCGGCGACGCGCGGAGGGAAAACGCCGGTAAACGCATGCTCGCACGGTCCGCGGGCTGAGGCCACGGTCGTGCGTGTCTCACTCGCCGGGCAACATCGCCGGACGGAAGCCGCCGGACGGAAAGTCTCCGCCTGATGATATCGGTGATGGGTGGTTACGCGCGCGGGACATCGGGATCGAGGCGCGGTCCGCGGGGGGTTGGGGGCCCGCCGTCAGGTTTCCTGGCCGGCACCGGAGAATGACACGCCGAGCGGGGTAGACCCCGTTCGGTGGACGTCGTGATGACCTCTCCTTAGGCTCGAGCAAGCCCATCATCCTTGCGACCCGGCCCTGGGCGCCCCGGCGCGGTGGGGTCGCAAGGATCGTCGGGGTCTCCGTGGCGGACCCCGGCGAGGCCGCGGGTCGTGGACCGGCGGCGTGCGCCCCGGTGCCCGACCGACCGGTCGGTTCGTGGGAGGTTCGGGCCAGGTGTGATCGGCGTCGGCGGATGAAGACGGGCGACTGGCCACGGGCGCCCCCGGCGGGCCGTCGTCGTGCGGCGGTGACCAGGTGGGAGCTGTCTTGTTCTACTGGGTGGTCAAGGTATTCCTGACACCTGCCCTGCGCCTGTTCTGGCGTCCCTGGGTCGAGGGGGCGGAGAACATCCCCCTGGAGGGGCCCGCGATCCTCGCCGGCAACCATCTCTCCTTCCTGGACCACCTCTTCCTGTCGCTGGTCGTCCCCCGCCGTGTCACCTACCTGGCGAAGAGCGACTACTTCACCGAGGCGGGCGTCAAGGGGTGGTTCAAGCGGGTGTTCTTCAGCGGCGTCGGCCAGATCCCGATCGATCGCAGCGGCGGCAAGGCGAGCGAGGGCGCGTTGCGCTCGGGGGTCCGGGTGCTCCGCCAGGGCCGCCTGCTCGGGATCTATCCGGAGGGCACCCGATCCCCGGACGGCCGGCTCTACCGCGGCAAGGTCGGTGTCGCGCGCTTGGCGCTGGAGGCCGGGGTCCCGGTCATCCCCGTGGCGATGATCGGGACTTTCGAGGTTCAGCCGCCGGGCCAGCTGGTGCCGAAGATCCGTCGGGTCGGCATCCGCATCGGCCGCCCGCTCGACTTCAGCCGCTACGCGGCCATGGCAGATGATCGCTTCGTCCTGCGCTCGGTCACCGACGAGATCATGTACGAGCTGATGGCCCTGTCCGGCCAGGAGTACGTGGACCTGTACGCGAAGCGGGCCAAGGAGGAGCTCGCGGCTGCCCGGGCACAGGCGGCTGCCGGGGCGGCCGTGGCGTCTACCGGCACGGCATCGGTCTCCCCGGCGTCCACCGGCACAGCGCCGGGTTCCTCTGGGGCGGCGACGCCGGCTCGGTCTCCGGATCAGCTCGGGCTGCCGGTCACGGCGCCGGCGAACCCACGTGCCACCAAAGACCGGATCGACCGGGCGGTCTGACCCGTTTGCGGTGGGCACGGCAGGATGGTCCGGTGTGTGGTGACAGCGTTCCTGGCTGGACGGCGATCGGTCGGCGTCGCGGCGGCTTCGAACATCCCCGGCGATTCCCGGGACGGCGTCCACTTCTGGTCGCGCTCGGCCTGATCGTCGGCTGCCTCGCGGGAACGGGCCCGGTACCCGGGGCCTCGGCGGCCGGTTCCCCCGCCGCACCTGCTGGACCCGCTGGACCGTCCGTGGGCGCCGCCCCGGCCGATACGATCGGTCGCTCGGGAACGTATCTCACGGACAGTGATCGCCGGGTGGTCGTCCTGCACGGAATCACGGTGCCGGCCGGGGTGACGCCCACCGCCGGGGACATCGACACCTGGGTCGGCTTCGGATTTACCGGGGTGCGCCTGGCGGTCCCGATGGCCAGCGGCGGCCGCTTCCCGGCGACCTCCGGTGGGCCGGTCCTCGACGGTGCCGGCGCGGCGACCACGCCCGCCGACCCCGGACTCGACCAGGCCGCTGCCCTCACCCGCATGTTCACCGACCGCGGGTTGCGGGTCACGCTGCGGATCGTGCCCGCCTCGGTGGGCTACGTGCCCTCCGTCGCCGGCCTCGCCGCGGGGCTCGAACGGTTGGCGACGCGGTTCCGCGATGTGCCGGGCCTGCTCGGCTACGAGGTGCCCGATGGTGGTGGCGGCGGTGCGGGTCTCGTTGCGGCGGTGGCCGCGCATGACGGCGCGCACCTGCTGTGGCGGGAGCGGCCTGCCCCGTTCGACGCCGCATCGACGGTGGCGGTCAATGATCCGGCCGGATACCTGGTCGGCTGGAAGGACGGGTCGGCGGTCAGTGTCCGCGGTCTCGTCGCCTCCGCCGACGCGTTCGGCCTGAGCTGGTTCTACGACGTCCCGAGCCCGACCGGGGGCACGGTGGGCACCGCCGCGCCCGTCGGGAGCGGCGGCGCCGAACGCCGGGCGCCCGCCCCGCCCGCGGACATCGTCCGCCCCTACCCCGTGGCCATCGCCGGGGTACCGGAGGTGTTGCGCTTCGACGCGTCGCGGGTGCTGACGGTGGCCTACCGGACCGCGCCGTCGGCCGGGCCGCCCCTCGCTGCCGGCACGGCGACCGCGATCAGCGTGCCGGCCTGGTCCTATCCGACGGGCTATCAGGTGCAGGTCACCGGGGCGCGGGTGACGTCCGCGCCCGGGGCGGGTCTGCTCTGCCTCGTCAGTGATCCCGGCGCCGCCCGGGTCGAGGTCCGGGTCTCCCCGGCGACCGGTCCCGCGGTGACTCCGCCGTCCGTCGCGGGTTCGGCAGGCTGCCGCGCGACGCCGGCGATCGTCCCGGCGGGAGGGCGGTCGCCGGGACCGGACGGTCCTCCGCGGGTGGCGGCGTCCGGGGATGACGCCACGGAGGAGTACTCCGGGCCGCTGCTGTGGCTGCTGCCGTTGGTCGGTGCCGCCTTGGCGGCGCTGCTGCTCGGGGCCTTGCTGCGCCCGTGGCGCCGGCGCTCGGGCCCCGGCCCGGGGTGGTCCGTGGCCGAGCGGCCGACCATGGCGGACACCTCGGCCGGAGGAGACTGAGCCGGTGGGAACCCGCTTCTTTTACGACACCGAGTTCATCGAACGCACCGACACCGGTCATCACTGGCTCGATCTGGTCAGCGTCGGAATCGTCAGTGAGGACGGCACACAGCGGTACTATGCCGTGTCGACCGAGTTCGACCCGTCGTGGGCCGTGCCCTGGGTCCGTCGCAACGTCCTCGACCAGCTGCCGTCGCCATCGGACGAGGCGTGGAAGCCGCGGGCCCGAATCCGCGACGAGATCGCCGCGCTGTTGACCGCGGGCGGTGCCCCCGAGCTGTGGGCCTGGTACGGGGCCTACGACCACGTGGTGCTCTGCCAGCTCTTCGGCACGATGACCGCCCTGCCCGCCCAGCTGCCCCGCTTCACCCGGGACCTGCGTCAGCTGTGGGAGGAAGTGGGCCGGCCGGTTCTTCCCGCACCGCCGCCCAACGCCCACGATGCGCTCGCCGACGCCTTGCACAACCTCGCCCGGTGGCGGGTTCTCGCCCCGCTGCGCGCCCAGGTCGCCGCCGGGTCGAACCCATCCCGATGAGTCGATGACGTGGCCGTGGCGGCCTCGTCATCGCCACGCCACGTGACCGCGCTGTTGTCCTGAAGTGTGACTCTCCCGCTACGCTGCCGCCGGAGAAAGCGGTGTACGGTCGACGGGAGGACTCGGGATGAGGATCGGCGTACTGACCGGCGGCGGCGACTGCCCGGGACTCAACGCGGTGATCCGGGCCGTCGTGCGCAAGGGAGAGAGCGTCTACGGCCACGGCTTTGTCGGGTACCGGGACGGCTGGCGAGGGCCGCTGACCGGCGAGACGGTCCCCTTGGACATCGCGGCCGTGCGGGGGATCCTCCCGCGTGGCGGCACGATCCTCGGCTCCAGCCGCACCAATCCCTACGCCGCCGTGGACGGGCCGGCGCTGGTGCGCGAGCACCTCGCCGCTGCCGAGGTGGACGCGCTCATCGCGATCGGCGGGGAGGACACCCTGGGGGTGGCCGCCCAACTGCACGCCGAGGGACTGCCCGTGGTCGGAGTGCCCAAGACCATCGACAACGACCTCTCTGCGACGGACTACACCTTCGGTTTCGACACCGCGGTCAACATCGCCACGGAGGCGATCGACCGGCTGCACACCACCGCGGAAAGCCATCACCGGGTGTTGATCGTTGAGGTCATGGGCCGCCATGCCGGGTGGATCGCTCTGCACAGCGGCATGGCGGGGGGAGCCAACGTCATTCTCATCCCGGAGCGGCCGTTCGACTTCGACAAGGTGTGCGCCTTCGTCGAAGCCCGGTTCGCCACCCACTACGCGCCGATCATCGTCGCGGCCGAGGGTGCCGTCCCGATCACGGGTACCCTGGTCGCCAAGGAGGGCGAGGTCGATGCCTTCGGGCACGTCCGCCTGCAGGGCATCGGGGCGGTCCTGGAGACCGAGATCCGCGCCCGCACCGGTCGTGACGCGCGCGCGACGGTGCTCGGGCATCTGCAGCGCGGCGGCACGCCCACGGCCTTCGACCGATGGCTCGCGACGCGTTTCGGACTGCACGCCGTCGACGCCGTGCACGAAGGCGACTTCGGGGTGATGGTCGCCTTGCACGGCACCCGCATCGACCGGATTCCGCTGCAGGATGCGACCCGCGAGCTCAAGACGGTGCCCGAGGAGCTCTACCACGAGGCCGAGATCTTCTTCGGCTGACCGGGGGAGGGGCGGGCTGTGGGGCCGGATCCGCTTCGGGAACCGATCCCGCTCCAGGATCCGATTTCGGTCCAGGATCCGGTCCCGATTCGGGAGCCAGGGCCGGGTGCCGATTTCCGGGCGGATGCTTGTCCAAGGGAAGACGCCGATTCCGGGAAGATGTCGGGCGGCGGTGACCGCTCGAGCTCGACCTGGGCCGTACCCTGGTGTGGTGAGCGTACTGGATCTCTGGCGGGCCCTTCCGGCCAAGCAGCAGCCGTCCTGGCCCGACCCGGCGGAGTTGAGAGCCGCCCATGACCAGCTCGCAGCCCTCCCCCCGCTGGTCACCGCCCCCGAGATCCGGTCCCTGACCGACCGTCTCGCGCTGGTCGCTCGGGGCGAGGCGTTCCTGTTGCAGGGCGGTGACTGCGCCGAGACCTTCGTGGCGAACACCGCCGACAAGATTCGGGACAAGGTCAAGACGCTGCTGCAGATGGCGGTCGTCCTCACCTATGGCGCGAGCACGCCGGTGGTGAAGGTCGCCCGCATCGCCGGGCAGTACGCCAAGCCGCGGTCCGCGGACATCGAGGCCAGCACCGGGCTGCCCTCCTACCGGGGCGACGCCGTCAACGACATCGCGCCCACGGCCGCCGC
>NZ_CDXDOS010000105.1:0-921 GCF_978021245.1 Frankia sp. CoBUL1 | reverse complement strand
TACCACCAGAGCGCAGTCGCGCTGAACCTCGTGCGGGCCTTCGCCACCGGAGGTTTCGCCGACCTGTCGAAGGTCCACGAGTGGAACAAGGCGTTCGTGCGGGATTCCGCGGCGGGTCGCCGCTACGAGGTGATGGCGACGGACATCGAGCGTGCCCTCGCCTTCATGGCCGCCTGCGGCATCGACCTCGATCGGACCGTCGCGCTGACCGGGGTCGAGCTGTTCACGAGTCACGAGGGCCTCCTGCTGGAGTACGAGCGTGCCCTGACCCGGATCGAGGACGCCACCGGCGACCCGTACGACCTGTCCGCCCACATGATCTGGATCGGCGAGCGGACCCGGGACCTCGACGGTGCCCACGTCGACCTGCTGTCCCGGGTGGGCAATCCGATCGGCTGCAAGATCGGGCCGAAGGCTGGCCCGGACGAGGTCCTCGAGCTTGCCGAGCGGCTCAACCCCGACCATGTCCCCGGCAGGCTCACCCTGATCTCCCGGATGGGGGCAAAGCGGGTCCGGGACACGCTGCCCCCGATCATCGAGAAGGTCAACGCCGCCGGGCCGCCAGTGGTGTGGTCGTGCGATCCGATGCACGGCAACACCCGTGACGTGGGCGGCGTCAAGACGCGCCACTTCGACGATGTCCTCGACGAGGTCTTCGGCTTCTTCGAGGTCCACAAGGCGTTGGGCACCCACCCCGGTGGCCTGCACATCGAGCTGACCGGGGAGAACGTCACCGAGTGCCTCGGTGGGGCCGAACTCATCGGGGAAGACGACCTCGGCGGCCGTTACGAGACCGCCTGCGACCCCCGTCTGAACACCGGGCAGGCGCTGGAACTGGCCTTCCTCGTCGCCGAGATGCTGCAGAACACGCGGGGAGAACGCGGCGCGCCGTGGCCCTCGTGAGCTAGACCTGTCTTCCGT
>NZ_CDXDOS010000104.1:0-10936 GCF_978021245.1 Frankia sp. CoBUL1 | reverse complement strand
GGCGGGGACCGTTCGCGGAGACCGTCGGCGGGCTCGGCGCGGGAACGTCCCCGGTGACCGCGAGTGCATCGGCCACCCCGCGCAGCAGGGCCAGGATGTCGGCCGATACGATCACCTTGCTACGGTCCAGGCCGACGAGGAGGCCCACCAGCCGACCGTCCGTGCGGACCACCGGCATCGTGACATGGCTGCGTATCCCGAGCTGGCGGTATTCGGCCGTGTCGGATCCGGCGTGCGTCGGGTCAAGACCGGACGCCGTGGCGGGCGTGCCGTCGAGCACGCGGGCGACCAGGCTGTCCCCTCGGGGATAGTGCGTTCCCTCGTCGAGACCAGGGGAGGGACCTGTTACCCGGAGATAGCTCGCGGTCGTCGTCGATACCACGACGAAACAGGCCGTCTCCATCCGGTGAAGGGCACTGGCGGCCCGCAGCGCGGCATCGACGGTGCTCCACGCCTGTTCTGAAGGTGCTGACGACACAGGCCGAACTCTCCCACAAACTTCACGGGCAGTAACGGACACCGTCCCACGAGCCGGCCGCGTGTGCAGTGGGAAGGTAAGAACTCCCGAGATGTCGTTGCTCTACGTATCCGTTATGCGGCAGAAGTGGCCTTCTCTGTGACTTGGCGAAGGCTCGGGTTCGTCATCACAGTGCCATCGGGAAAGAGTACGACCGGCACGGTCGCGTTCCCGTTGTTCGCATCGCGGACACGTTGCTCTGCTGTCGGGTCCTGCTCGATATCAACGGTCGTGTACTCGATGCCGGCACGGTCGAGTTGGCGCTTCAGCCGAACACAGTAGCCACACCAGGAAGTCGTGTAGATCGTAAGCACGAAAGGGCCTCCAAGCCGCTGGTGACACAACGGTTCATGTAACCCCACCGCGGCGCCGTCGGTTCCCGCCGCGCGGCGGGGACTACCGTATCGGATGATGTCCGGACCGCCTGCCCTCGCCGCCCAGGCCGCCCATGTGCGATCGGGCAACGATCTGCTCGCCGCGCTCGATCCCGAACAGCGGGCCGCGGCCGGAGCCCCGCTCGGACCGGTCTGCATCCTCGCCGGCGCCGGTACAGGTAAGACACGCACCATCACCCATCGAGTCGCGCACATGGTCGCGCAGGGGGGGGTCGGGCCGGGCCAGATCCTGGCGGTGACCTTCACGGCCAGGGCCGCGGGAGAGCTGCGCGGCCGGTTGCGGGCCATGGGTGTCGATGGAGTGCAGGCCAGGACGTTCCATTCCGCGGCTCTCAAGCAACTGTTGTACTTCTGGCCGTCGGTCGCCGGGGTCGCGCTGCCTAAGGTGGAGAAGAGCAAGATCCCGTACGTGGTGCGGGCGGCCGCCCGCCTGCACCTGCGGCCGGACCGGGCCGAGCTGCGCGACCTCACCTCGGAGGTCGAGTGGGCGAAGACGACGCTTGTGACCCCGGCGGACTACGCTCGGATGGCGGCGGCGAGCGGGCGGGAGACCGCCGCTCCCCCCGAGACGGTCGCCCGGCTCTACGCCGCGTACGAGGAGGTCAAGCGCGACGCCGGTGTGATCGACATGGAGGATCTGCTGCTGCTGACCGCGGCGATGATCGAGGAGCACAGCTGGGTCGCGGCCGAGGTGAGGGCCAGATACCGCCATTTCGTCGTTGACGAGTATCAGGATGTCAACGACCTACAACAGCGTGTCCTCGACGCCTGGCTGGGGGAGCGCGACAGCCTCTGTGTCGTCGGGGACCCCCATCAGACGATCTATTCGTTCACCGGGGCGTCGCCCGAGCACCTGCTCGGATTCCCGCGCCGGTTCCCGGACGCGGCCGTGGTGCGTCTGATCCGAGACTACCGGTCCACCCCCCAGGTGGTCGGACTCGCGAACACCCTGATGCGGGCGGCCCCGGCGGCCCGCCTCGTCGCTGCTCGCCCGGACGGTCCCGCCCCGGTGTGGCTGGAGTGCGACAGCGAGCCGGCGGAAGCCGCCGCGGTGGCGTCCCGGATCCGCAGGCTGATCGACCAGGGCGTGCCGGCGAGTGAGATCGCCGTGCTGTACCGCACGAATGCCCAGTCCGAGGCGTATGAGGCGGCGATCGGCGGGGCCGGTATCGCCTACCTGCTCCGGGGCGGGGAGAAGTTCTTCGAGCGGACCGAGGTCGTCGCAGCCATGAGGTTGCTGCGGGCCGCGGTGCGCTCCGCCGACACCGACCGCCCGGAGGGACTCACGGCCGCCGTCGCCGACATCCTCGCAGCGCTCGGCTGGCGGGCGGACCAGCCCACGGTGGGCTCGGGCGCCGAGCGGGAACAGTGGGAGAACCTCGCCGCGCTGCACCGGCTGGCCGGTGATCTCGCCGCCCGTTCGCCCGAGGCCGACCTCGAGGCCTTCGTCGCCGAGCTCGGCGACCGCGCGACCCACGAGCATCAGCCGACGGTGCAGGGGGTGACCCTGTCGACCCTGCACACCGCCAAGGGCCTGGAATGGGATGCGGTGTTCCTCGTCGGGCTGACCGAGGGCACGCTTCCCCTCGTCCATGCCAGGACCGCCGAGCAGATCGCCGAGGAACGTCGCCTGCTCTACGTCGGGGTGACCAGGGCCCGTAGGCATCTCGTCCTGTCCTGGGCGCTGTCCCGGGCGGAGGGCGGCCGGCGGTCGAGGCGGCCGTCCCGGTTCCTCGACGATCTGCGTCCGATGCGCCGGGAGTCCGCGGCCGGCGTCCGCCACGGGGGGCGAGGCGAGGGCGCGAGGCCCATGGCCGGGGCGGAGGAGACCGGCCCGGGTCGGTCCCGGAGCAGGTCGGCGGTGCGGTGCCGGACGTGCGGCCGGTCGTTGACGGGTGTGCACGCGCGGGTCGGGCGCTGCGAGGGCTGCCCCGGCGACGTCGACGCCGCGCTGTTCGAGCGTCTGCGGGTGTGGCGTTCGGCGCGGGCGAAGGAACAGGGGGCACCGGCCTTCGTCGTCTTCACCGACGCCACGCTGCAGGCGATCGCCGAGAGCCGGCCGGGCACGGTGGCCGAGCTCGTGCGGCTGCCCGGCATCGGACAGGCCAAACTCGACCGTTACGGGGAGGAGGTACTCGCCCTTGTCGCGGGGCGCACGCCGCCGGTCGGGTCGCCGCCGGTCGGGTCGCCGCCGGTGGTGGAGTCACTGGGGTCCGACACGCCGCCCGACGCTTCGTAACTGGAAGTGTTCGCGGCGCAACACAGAAAATATGTTGTGGTTCGCGCTGCGAGCTTCTTCCGTTACCGAGGACGCCTGAAGCGGGCATGTGGAGTGACATCCGTCCGGGTCCCACGGACTCCGGGTCCCACAGAGAAGGAGGTGATTTCGTCGTGTTCAGCATCGTGATGGACAGAGCTGTCGCCGAGATCACCCGTCCGTGGGAGAACCGGCACGGCGCGGCATTTATGAGTGCCGCCATCGGTGCCGTCGTCGGTGCGTCCGCAGGCCGTGGCACGTACGCCGCCGTCCTCACGGTCCAAACGGTCCAAGCCGATGATCTGTCGGCCCAGGAGTCCGCGTTCCCGAACCCGGCGGGGGGCGTGGCGCCGGCGTCCGGCTATGCACACCGTCACTTCACCTTCCGGGGATCCGCCCACGATCCGCTCCTGGACTAGCGCCGACTGGAGCCGAATCCGAGGCCGCGGATCCCGATGGGGACCGCGGCCTTTGTCGTTTCGCTTCCTTCATCCCACCCGAAGACCAACCTGTCTCGGAGGTGACATCGGTGTTCGACCCCTCGGTCGTTTCCCGGATCGAGCGGGATCGTCTCGTCCTGCCCTGCTGGGACGTAGATCCTGACATGTTCTTCGCTGAGTCCCCGGCGGACGTGGAGACCGCCAAGGCCGTCTGCCGGACCTGTCCCATCCGGGCGGCGTGCCTGTCCGCCGCGCTGGACCGTGCCGAGCCCTGGGGAGTGTGGGGCGGCGAACTGCTGGTGACCGGCAGCGTCGTCCCGCGTAAGCGGCCCCGCGGCCGTCCGCGCAAGGAGCGCAAGGAAGAAGAGGTCGCCGCCTGAGCCCCCGTGCCACCAGTTGATCCCATGGGGGCGGCGGTGGCATCGCCGCACCAGCACGGGCGGGACACCGGATCGTCGGTGTTCCGCCCACCGGTGTTGCCGCGCTTTTCTTCCGCTGGTGCCTGCGGCCCCGGTACTGTTCCGGCGTGCCCAGCAGCGAGCGTGTCTACCCGGTGTCCACAGGTGCGGGTCCGGCCGGAGCGCCGGGACTGGCCGCATCCGACGATCTTTCTCTGGCCGTTGCCGTCCTCACCGGTCCCGAGCTGGCCGCGATCGTGGATCTTGTGGCCTGGGTCGATTCCGGCTGGCTCTACGTGGCGAACGCGATCGGTTCGTCGCGGTTGCCGGTGGCCGATCCGGACGGTCCCCGGGAACTCCGCTTCGGGCGTGATCCGCTCGGGTCGGAGGATCCGATGCACGGCGTGCCGCTCGCGGCGGCGCTCGCCGACCCGTCACCACCGAACGAGCGCAACTCCTACCCGTTCGCCGGACGGCGACTGCTGTCCGCCTTCGCCGATCCCAGCCGTTCACCCGATCTGATCGTCGTACACACCCCCCGGCACTACTGGCCCGACCGCGGCGGCCACCTGGGTGAGCACGGATCGTTGGATGCCGGCCAGTCCCGGGCTCCGCTGATCCTGTCCGGCGCGGGTCATCGACATCGGACCCACCCTCGCGGCCCTCGCCGGCGTGACCATGGCGGATGTGGAGGGGACGCCGCTCACCGATCTGGTGGGGCCAGGGGCCCGGCACGTCGTCGGCCTGCTCTGGGACGGGGCCAACAGCAACGACGTCCTGCACCTCGCGCACACCGGCGAGCTGCCGGGGGTCGCGCGTCTGCTCGCCACCGGGACGGCCCTGACCGGCGGCGCGATCGCCGAGTTCCCCAGCGTCACGTTGACCAACCACACCTCCGCGCTCACCGGAGTCGGGCCGGGCCGGAACGGCATCCTGCACAACGTGTACTTCGACCGGGCGACCGGCGAGCAGGTCATCGTCAACGACGTGCGGACCTGGCATTCCGCGTGCGATCAGCTTCGGGACGGGGTGGAGACGCTGTTCGAGGCCCTCGCGCGCGACCGACCCGGGGCGACCAGCGCCTGCGTGAACGAACCGGTCGACCGGGGTGCGGACTACTCGACCTTCGGGCTCGTGCGGGCTGCCGGTAACCACGGCGGGGCCGGCGATATGGGGGACTACCTGCCTGCGGCCGACGGCGACCCGCACGCCACCGCCCGCTGGGTAGGGGAGAACGCCGACTATGCCTGGTCCACCCGGGTGGACGCGCTCGGCCTCGCGCAGGTCCAGCAGCTCTGGGCGGCGGATGCGGTGCCCCCGGACCTGATGTGGTGGAACACCACCATCACCGACACCGGGCATCACGGGGGCGGCCCGTACTCCGAGCAGGCCCGCGCCGCGCTGCGGGACGCGGACGCCCGGTTGTGCGCCTTCCTCGACCTGCTCGCCGAGCGGGATCTGCTGGCCGAGACCGCGATCCTGCTGACCGCCGACCACGGCTCGGAGGCGGCGGATCCCACCTGCCAGGGCGACTGGGGGGCTGCGCTGCGCACCGCCGGGGTGCGTTTCCGGGACGAGGGATACGGCTTCCTGTATCTCGGCGTCGACATCGTTGACATCGTCGAGTAGCCGGGGGGTTGACCCGCCGGGCCGGCCCGTCAATAAGCGTCGGTCACGGTTGCGGGGTCGGAGAACGACTCCTCGTCCGGTGCCCGGCGGGGGGCGGCCTTGCGGCCCGGCCCGGGTCGAGCCGCGGCGGAGCGGTTCGCCGGGGTGGAAGGCCGGCTCGGTTCGGCCGGCTCGGCCTGCAGGGGCAGCGCCGCAGGGGCGGTGGCCCGGTCGTCGGCAGTCGCCGGAGCGGTGTCGGCCGCCGACCTCCCGGCCTTGCGGGCCTTGGTCGTCCTGCCGGTCCGTCCTGGTCTGCGGGGTTTGCGCGGGCCGGGCAACCCGCCGGCCAGAACGACCGGGCCGTCCAGCGGCCGGACGATTCCGGTCTCGTCCTGGACGGGGAGAGCGGGCAGGGGACGACCGGGCCGGTTGGCGTCCTCGGCCGCGCGGGCGGTCGCCGTCCCCGGTTCGGCGAACCCGGGTTGCCAGCGCTCCATCTCGTCCCGGAAGCGGCCGGTGCTGCCCAGCTGGCACAGGATGCCGATCGCGCCGAGTGTCACCCGGTGGATGAGCAGGTACGACGGTGGCAGATTGAGCTGGCGACCGAGCTGTGCCGCCGCCGACCGCCAGTCTCCGAGCCTGGCGGCCTCCTTGCGCAGCCAGCCTCGGGAGAAGGTGAACTCCTCCACCGCGATCGGCTCCAGCATCGGGGCCAGATAATCCAGCAGGTCCTCGGCTCGGATTTCGGCCGACGGCGGGATGAAGCCCTCGCGGCGCAGTCCCTGCTCGACGGCGTCGGCGTCCCCGGCCAGGGTCTGTCGAGCCAGCCGGCCGATCGGCGCCGGCAGGCCGTCCGGCAGGCGGTTCACGGCGCCGAAGTCCAGGACGCCGAGCCGCCCGTCGGACAGCAGGCGGAAGTTGCCGGGATGCGGATCAGCGTGCAGCAGACCGGCGCGACCCGGGCAGGAGTAGAGAAACCGCACGAGCAGCAGGCCGGCGGTGTCGCGCTGCTGCGGGGTACCGTCCGCGATGATGACGGACAGGGGTATTCCCTCGATCCACTCGCTCACGAGCACCCGGCCAGAACCGGCCAGCGGCCGGGGGATGACGACGTCCGGGTCGTCCGCGTACGCCTCGGCGAAGGCCCCCTGCCAGGCGGCCTCCAACCGATAGTCGAGCTCCTCGGCGATCCGGGCCTTGAGCTCCTCGACCAGCGGCTTGATGTCCAATCCGGGAGTGACCGCGCCGAACAGCCGAGCGGCCCGGCCGAGCTGGGTGAGATCGGCGAGCAGAGCGGGACCCGCTCCCGGATACTGCACCTTCACCGCGACGGCTCGGCCGTCAGCCCAGACCGCCCGATGCACTTGGCCGATGCTGGCCGCCGCCGCCGGAACGTCGTCGAAGCTCGTGAACAGCGAGCGCCAGTCCGCTCCGAGCTCCTCGGCGAGCACGCGGTGCACCTCTGCCGCCGGCAGCGGGGGCGCCGCCTCCTGCAGCCTGGTCAGCGCCGCCCGGTAGGGCCCGGCGACGTCGTCGGGAAGCACCGCCTCGAAGACGGACAGCGCCTGGCCCAGTTTCATGGCGCCACCCTTGAGCTCCCCGAGCACCCGGAAGATCTGCGCGGCGGTGCGCTGCTGGAGCTCGGAGGCGACGGCCTCGGCGGGGCGACCACCGATGCGTTTGCCGACGCCGAGGGTGGCTCGGCCGGCTATTCCGATGGGAAGCGTGGCCAGCTTGGCGGTGCGGACGACGGCCCGCCGTGGGATCTCGGACACTGCTCCATCGTGCCCTGTTCCGCGTCGTCACGGGTGCCGGCCAGGCGTAATGACTCCAGGACGCCAAATGACCCCAGGACGCCGGCGCGGCGACCGCCCGCGGGGTGGAACGGTCACGTGGGTGCCACCGGCGAAGAGGTCTCCGCCGACGCGGCCGCCGATCGGGCGGTGCGGCAGGGACAGTTGGGGTGGACCGGCCAGGTGCGTCGGCGAATCCGCCAGCCGGGAACGGTGAACTCCAGCGTGCCGTCGGCGGTCACCGGTAGGACTGCGGTCACCGGTAGGACCGTGCGCGAGGAAGTCAATGTAATGAAGGTCTCATTGTGACTGCTTGCTGTCGGTGGCGGATGGTCCGAGTTGTCGGGATGTTGACCCGGGGTGGGTCTCGTGACGCCGGACAGGGCGGGCGGAGGCGAGGCGGCGAGGTCCAGAAAGGCCAGGGCCTGCATGGCGGTGAGCGCGGCGACAAGACCCGCCAGGGTGATCTCGCAGGCGTCCGACCCGGCGGCCGGGCGGTGGACCATCTGCATGGCGAGCACCGGCCAGACGGGGTTCCGGGAGTACCGGTGGAGGTGCTGGCAGTGCAGGCACGCGGTCACGGTCGGCACGACGAGCGGACCGACGATCCCCGTGGTCTCCCGCACTCCGGCCACGAGATGGGCGGTGCCTCGGCCTTCCAGATCGAGGCACTCCCCAGGGTGGATCATCGGCAGACCGACCGGAGCCAGCACGATCAGATCCGCGGCGAACCGGTCCTCGTCGGGCCGACGGTGCCCGGCGGCCTGCCGGCTGGCCCGGGTCACCGCCGCGCCGGTGGCCAGGGACCGGGGACGCCCCACATCGTCGAGGCGCAGGCCGCCCGGGGAGACGTCGGCGGCGGTCGTCACCTCGGGATCGTCGATGACGACGCGACCGATCCCGGCCGCGGCGAGCAGGGCCGCGACCTGAGCACCGACGCGACCGGCGCCGCGCACGAGGACCCGCATCGCCCGGCGGGTGGCGAGGACCCGGCGCGCACCGGCCGGATCCTCCGACACCAGGGACAGCGCCGCCAGGTCGGGCGACAGACGGTCATGCTCGACCGCGGGCAGCGGTGCCGCACCGGGAGGCGCCGTGGCGTCGTCCAGCAGACAGCAGGTCGAGCAGGACCCGGCCGGCGGGAGTGCCATCGAGACGCAGCTGCTCCAGCGTGCGGCTGCCGTCGAGGGCGTCGAGCAGGGCGGCGTCCGACGGGGCCAGGTCGGCGAGGATGACGGCGCGTGCGGCGTCGATACCGAGCTGCAGGGTGGAGCTGTTGTGCCAGAGCCGGCGCAGGCCCGGCTTGAGGATCGGGCGCATGGATCCTCCGGGTGTTCCCGCCGGCCGGTTGAGGCCGGGGAATCGGACCAGGATGGGCCGGTCACGGCGACCGGCGGATCCTCAGCGTGGCACGTCCGACCGGCGAAGGATGAACACCCGTGGATCGCTGTGGACGTGCTGTGGACGAAACTGTGGATCATCACTGGTCCGTCCGGGTTACCTGTCCGGGTTGTCCGGCCCGTCGGATCCGCCATCGGCGGGTGGGGCGCCGCGGAGTTTCTCGATTTCACCGATCGGGTCGTCGAGCGCGCTCGACGACGCGCCGGACACGAACGCCTCCGGGGCGGCGAGATCTGCCGCGGTGGGCAGCAGATCGGGATGCGCCCACAGCGCGTCGCGACCCTCGTGGCCCCGGGCGTCCCGTACCGCCTCCCACAGGGCGGCGGCCTCCCGCAGCTTGCGTGGCCGCAGGGAGAGACCGACCAGCGTGGCGAAGGTCTGCTCGCCCGGACCGCCTTCGGCGCGACGGCGCCGTACCATCTCGCGCAGTTTGCCCGCGGCCGGCAGATGACCGGTGGCCGCGGCGTCCGTCACATGATCGACCCAGCCCTCGATCAGCGCGAGGATCAGTTCGAGACGGGCGAGCGCGGCCTTCTGCTCGGGGGTGGTGGCGTCGCTGAACACGTCCTCGCCGAGCGCCTCCGACAGCCGTTCAGGGTTCATCAACGCCGTCGGGTCGACCATCCGCATCACCCGCCCGACGGCCTCGGTATCCACCGCGATGCCGCGGGCGTACTCCTCCACCGCACCCAGGACGTGGGCGCGTAGCCAGGGGACGTGCGCGAACAGCCGGCTGGACGCGGCCTCCCGCAGCGCCAGGTAGATGCGGACCTCGTCCTCGGGGATCTCCAGGCCCTGACCGAAGGCGACGACACCCGCCGGGATCAGGGCGGCGGTCCCGACCGGTCCGAGTGGCAGCCCGACCTCGGTGGAGGAGACGACCTCGGCGGCCAGGGTGCCGATCGCCTGCCCCACCTGGGCGCCGAACAGCATCCCGCCGACCCGGTTCATCATCTGCATGATCGGGCCGCCGGTGGCCATCAGCCCGCTGGGGTCGAGTCCCGGGGGCAGCGCGCCGCGCAGCTCACTCGGCAGCTCGATCCCGCCACCACCGAGGTGGTTCAGCCCGCTGGAGATCCCAGTGCGCATCGCCTCGGCGACCTTCGTCGCGATCGGGTCGCAGAGGGTCTGCCAGACCGGCAGGGTCTTCTCGATCCACTCCTGCCGCGACCAGGCCTGCGCCGCCGTGGCTCCGGCCGGCAGCGAGGTCACCGCGTCGAGCCAGACGTCGGCGATCCGTATCGCCTCGCTCACCGGCTCCCGCTGGGCCGTGGACACCGCGGCATCGGCGTCGCCGAGGGACCTGACGGCCATCTGGCGGGCCAGCTCCCAGTTGACCGGACCGCCATGCCAGGACAGCAGCCGTTCGAGCTCGGCAAAGAACGGGGCGCCGCCACCGAAGGGGGGCCGGGGCTCGTCGCCGCCGCCAGCGGGCGTGAAGCCGAACGGGAAGTTGTCACTCATCGGCCGTAGCCTCCTCGGGAGGCGGGCAGTCGCACGCACGGTTGGCACATGAACCCACGGTAATGCGTTTTCTGCCCAACGGGCGAAACGGCGCTGGCCCCGACCGTTACGGTCGTAGCTGTGGAACCGACGTGTTCTCCGGCGGGGGCCCCGCCGATCGCGCCCGCGCCACCCGCGCCGCCCGCGCCGCCTCCGTCGTCTCCGTCGTCTCCGTCGTCCGCGCCGGACCCGGACCCGGTCGCGCGGGTGACGCTCGCGGAGATCCGGGACGGCGCCCTGTCGGTGGACGAGTGCATGGCCGCCGTGCGGTCCCCCGGCGTGGGGGGGATTGCCCTGTTTGTGGGCACTGTCCGGGGCCATGACCAGGGCCGCGGGGTGACCGACCTGACGTATCAGGCGCATCCCCGGGCCGGCACGGAGATCGCCCGGGTCGCCGGCGACGTCGCCGCGACCGCACCGGTGCTGGCCGTCGCGGTAGTCCACCGTACCGGTCACCTCGCCGTCGGGGACACCGCCGTGATCGTGGCGGTCGGCGCGGCCCACCGGGCGGAGGCTTTTGCCGCCTGTCGTCGTCGGGTGCAGTTCTCCCCAGGTGAGATCAAGCGGCGAGTGTGTAGCTGGGTGAGTACTTGCTGTCGTGGTTGCGGGCGCGTTCCCGGTCGA
>NZ_CDXDOS010000103.1:0-11367 GCF_978021245.1 Frankia sp. CoBUL1 | reverse complement strand
GGCATCCGCCGGATCCCCCGCCGTCGCCCCCCGACCGGACCGTCCCGCCGACCGCGATCACCCGGGAGCCTGACCGTGTTGCGCACCATGCTCACCGCCAAGATCCACCGTGCCACGGTCGCCCAGGCCGATCTGCACTACGTGGGCTCCGTGACGATCGACGCGGACCTGCTGGCCGCAGCCGACCTGCTGCCTGGCGAGCAGGTCACGATCGTCGACATCAACAACGGCGCCCGGCTGGAGACGTACGCCATCGCGGGACCAGCGGGAAGCGGGATCATCGGTATCAACGGTGCCGCGGCGCGCCTGGTCCAGCCGGGCGACCTAGTGATCATCATTGCGTACGGGCTCATGGA
Organism: Frankia sp. CoBUL1; assembly: GCF_978021245.1. Lineage (NCBI taxonomy): Bacteria > Bacillati > Actinomycetota > Actinomycetes > Frankiales > Frankiaceae > Frankia > Frankia sp. CoBUL1. Next base: position 11,011 of record NZ_CDXDOS010000103.1, on the reverse strand, counting down.
CGACGCCGAGGCGCGCCGGCACGTCCCGAAGGTGCTGTTCGTCGACGCGGCAAACCGGATCATCGGGCACGGCGACGACCCGGCCGAACCGCTCCCCGGCGACCCGTCGAGCCTGCGTGGCGACATCCCGGTCGACATCCCGGTACCCGCGGCCGCGACGGCGGTCCGATCGGCCGTGGCTACGCAGTGACCGTGCTACCTTGCCGGCTCGGCGCGCCCCGCCCGGGATGGATGCGCGCCGCGGACGTCGTCGTCATCGGTTCGGGCATCGCCGGGCTCACGACGGTCCTGCACCTGCGCCGGGCGCTGCCCGCCGCCCGGGTGCTGCTGGTGACCAAGGCGCACCTCGACGCCGGGTCGACCCGGTGGGCGCAGGGTGGGATCGCCGCCGCGCTCGCTGCGGAGGACTCGCCCAATGATCATCTTGCCGACACCCTGGTCGCCGGCGTCGGGCTGTGCGACGAGGAGGCAGCCCGAGTGCTGGTCCGCGACGGACCGGCGCGGGTGCGTGAGCTCGCCGAGCTCGGCGCCCGGTTCGATCGGACCACCGACGGCTCGTTCGCCCTCACTCGGGAGGGCGGCCATCTGCGCAACCGCATCATCCATGCGGGTGGGGACGCCACCGGCCTGGAGGTGGAACGCGCCCTGATCACCGCCGTCCGGGCCGATGAGAGCGTCGAGGTCATCGAACACGCCCTGGTCCTCGACCTGCTGCTCGACTCCGACGGCCGGGCCGCCGGCGCCACCCTCCACGTGCTGGGGGAGGGCAGCCGGGACGGCGTCGGCGCGGTGACGGCGGGCGCGGTGGTCCTGGCGACCGGCGGGATGGGACAGATCTTCGCGTCGACGACCAATCCCGGCGTCTCCACCGGGGACGGGGTGGCGCTGGCTCTGCGCGCGGGCGCCGTCGTCGCGGACCTGGAGTTCGTCCAGTTCCACCCGACCGCCCTGTGGCTACCCCCGTCCAGGCCGGACGCCGTCGCCGAACTGCTCGGGGGCCAGCAGCCACTGGTCAGCGAGGCCATGCGGGGGGAGGGTGCCGTTCTCGTCGACGCGGCCGGCGAACGGGTGATGGCGGGCGTCCATCGGCTGGCCGACCTCGCGCCGCGCGACGTCGTCGCCAAGCAGATGTCGCAGGTCATGGCGGCCCAGGGGGTCGATCACCTGTTCCTGGACGCCCGGGGGCTGGGCGCGGCGACCATCGAGCGGCGGTTTCCCTCGATCACCGCGCGCTGCCGGTCCGCCGGCATCGATCCGGTCGCCAGGCCGATCCCCGTCGCGCCGGCCGCCCACTACGCCAGCGGCGGGGTGCGCACGGATCTGTGGGGCCGCACGAGCGTGGCCGGCCTGTACGCCTGCGGGGAGGTGGCCTGCACCGGGGTGCACGGCGCCAACCGGCTCGCGTCGAACAGCCTGCTGGAGGGGCTGGTCTTCGCCGCACGCATCGCGGAGCACCTGGCCGGCACCGCGCCCGGCTGCCGGCACCGCGCCGCCATCCCCGCCGCGCCGGTGGTCGGTCGCGGCAGTGGTCTGACCGACCCCGCCGAACGCGCGGAGCTCGCGCGCGCGATGACCGACGGTGCCGGGGTGCTGCGCAGCGCGGACAGCCTGCGGGCGACGGCGAAGGTACTGGCCGGTCTCGGGGACCTGCGGGTCAGCGGGGCGACGGTCACGGCCGGGCCGCCGGCCTGGGAGATGACCAACCTGCGCACGGTTGCGACGGCCCTCGTCGCCGCCGCCGCCAGCCGGACGGAGACCCGCGGGTCCCATTGGCGAGAGGACTTCGGTGAGCAGGACGACGAACACTGGCTCGGCCGGATCCTCACCCGGCTCAATCCAGAAGGGGAACTGATCGTGGACGTCGAGCCCATGCGCGGCTCGCGGTGAGCGGTTCCGCGCCCGGCTCCGTCTGCGGGCCCGGTTCCGCCGGCGTGCCCGGCGGACGGCTCTCACCCGCCACCCGCAGTGCCCTCGCCTCGGCCGGCCTCGACCCGGACGGGGTGGTGGTCCTGGTCGGCCGCGCGCTCGTGGAGGACCTCCCGGTCTGGGAGGAGAACGAGGTGACCGGCCAGATCGGCGCGGTCGACGCGACCTCCGAGGCGACGGTCGACCCCGCTCTCGTCGGGCACGGCGCCATCGTCTCGCGGGCCGCGGGCGTCGTCGCCGGCCTGCCGGTCGCCGCCGCCGTCTTCGAGAGCCTGCTCGGGCCGGCCGCAACCGTCACCCTGACCGCTCGCGACGGCGACCCTGTCCCGCCGGGTACCACGGTGGCCTACGTCAACGGGCCGGTCCGCGGCCTGCTCACCGCCGAACGTACCGCGCTGAACCTGCTGTGCCACCTGTCCGGGATCGCCACCCTGACGCGGGCCTGGGTCGACGCGGTCGCCGGCATCGGCGCGATGATCCGCGACACCCGCAAGACGCTACCCGGCCTGCGCGCGCTGGAGAAGTACGCGGTGCGCTGCGGGGGCGGGGTGAACCACCGCATGTCGTTGACGGACGCAGCCCTGATCAAGGACAACCACGTGGTCGCGGCGGGCGGCGTGGCGGCGGCGTTCGCCGCGGTGCGGGCACGGTTCCCCGGGCTGCCCGTCGAGGTCGAATGCGACACCGTCGACCAGGTCGCGGAGGCCGTCGATGCCGGATGTGATCTCATCCTCTGCGACAATATGTCGCTGGCGGACCTGCGGGCCGCGGTCCAGCTCGCCCGTCCGGCCGGGGTGCGGCTCGAGGCGAGTGGCGGCCTGACCCTGCAAACGGCGGCGGCGGTGGCAGCCGTCGGCGTCGACTATCTCGCCGTCGGCGCCCTGACCCATTCGGCGCCCGCTCTCGACCTCGGCCTCGATCTCGCCCTGGACCCCGATCATCGCCCGGGATCGGCCACCGCGGGCCCACCGATCGAGGATCTGATCGTGGAGGAATCCTGATGCTGCTCGCCATCGACGTCGGTAACACCAACACCGTCGTCGGCGTGTTCGAGGGTGAACACCTCGCCGACTCCTGGCGGGTGCGCACCGACCCGCAGGCGACCGCGGACGAACTGGTGCTGCTCTACCGCGGCCTTCTCGGCGAGTACCAGGTCACCGGTGTCTCGATCTGCTCAACCGTTCCCGCCGCGCTTCGAGCGCTGCGCCGGATGGTGGTCCGGGCCTTCCACGACATCCCGGTCGTCATCGTCGAACCGGGGACGCGGACCGGGGTTCCCATCCTCATCGACAATCCGAAGGAAGCCGGCGCGGACCGCATCATGAACACGCTCGCCGCGCATCACCTCTACGGCGGGCCGGCGATCGTCGTCGACTTCGGCACCTCGACGAACCTGGACATCGTCTCGGCACGCGGCGAGTTCATCGGCGGAATCTTCGCACCGGGCATCGAGATCGCGCTGGACGCACTCGCGTCCCGGGCGGCCCAGCTCCGTAAGGTGGAACTGGTCGCGCCACGTTCCGTCATCGGCAAGAGCACGGTCGAGGCACTCCAGTCTGGCATGATCTACGGCGTCGCCGGCCAGGTGGACGGCCTGGTACGCCGCATCCGGGCCGAGCTGGACACGGATGCGGTGGCGATCGCCACCGGGGGTCTCGCGTCCGTGGTCATCAGGGAAAGTGAGAACCTTGACCGTCACGAGCCCCATCTGACACTCATCGGCCTGCGTCTCGTCTTCGAGAAGAATATCTGATCCGATCCCGACCGGGCTCGTTCGGGCTGCCTTACGGCGACCAGGATAATTATGACGATCGTGCATCTCCGGGGCTTCGGCCGGTCCAGTGGATTAGGAAACCGACTCTGCCGAGCGGCAGCCACCGGCTTCGACGGACCGCCCTCCCGCGACTCGGTTACGATTCCGTGCCATGCGGGACCGAATCTCGGGAACACAACCCGGCGTATCGTCACATCCCGGCAGCGGATACTTCACTCATCCCTTTCTTGTCACCGCGATGGCAGCATTCTTGTTCGCCGCGGTTCCGATTACATACGGTTGGAATGATCCGGCTTCGGCCGGTCCGCAGCCCCGTACCCTGGCCGTGCTGGGCGACTCCTACTCCTCGGGAGAGGGCAATCCCCCCTTCGACTCGCCGGCCCCCCGGTGCCGGCGGAGCAGCCAGGCCTGGCCACGACTACTGGGCGGTACGGGATCGGGGGTCACCGTCTCGCTGTTCGCCGCGTGTTCCGGAGCCACCACCGGCGCCCTACACGAGTCATTCAAGGGCGAGAAACCCCAGCTGGCCCAGCTACGTGCACTGGGCCGGGCCCCGGACGTCGTCACCATCACCACCGGCGGCAACGATGCCGGATTCGGCAGAGTCATCTTCAGTTGTTATGCGTGGAGATGCTTCTGGGATGGCAACGACCGCCGCGAACGCGATCTTGTCACCAAGGAACTCCCGGGTGTCCTGAGCGCCAACTACACGGCGGTGAAGGCCGCCGCCCCGCATTCGCGGATCATCGTGGTCGGCTATCCCTACATATTTCCGGACAACCAGCTCAACAACATCTGTACCTGGCTGACCAACAGGGAACGTCGACAGCTGACGAGGCTGAACAGACAGCTCGACCGGGTCATCAGAAAAGCCGCGTCGGATGCGGGAGTGGAGTTCGTCTCGACGGATCGGGCGCTACGCGGTCACGAAATCTGCACACCGGACCCGTGGGTGGCTCCGGTCAATCTGTTCGGACCGACACGTGAGCTGAGCGCGCACCCCACCATGCACGGGCAGCAGGCCATCGCCGAGGCCGTCCAGCGCCATCTCGCCATGGACAGCTGGTGACGCGGGCCGACCAGCCCGGCAACCACGCGATGTCGACCAACTCATGATGCCGACCCGATGACTCGTGGGCATAGCACTGATGGCGACTCCAGTTGACGTCAGACATGAAGTTAGGCTTACTTAAAGTCATGCTCATGCTCACGCCACTCCGCGGGAGATCCCGCACCCTGGCACAGCTACGCCCGGCCCAGCCGCGACACACCTCCCGGTCCCGGCAATGAAGCGGTCGGTGAACGAACGCCGCACCGGCTCGGCGGCGTCCCCGGCGGCGCCTTCCAGGGAGGTGGCCCCCGAGGGGACGGCGCCGGAATTCTCCGGGGGTACCGTTCAGTGCGCCGAACCGCCGTTCGAGGCAAGCCTGCGGGACCTCGCCGAGGTGCTGGAGCCACGCGGTGTGCAGTTCGGGATGCCGGACGGCCCGGGCTGGGCCGACTGTGCCTTCCTGACCGGGCCAGCAGGCGTGGCCGAGGCCTTGGCCCGGGTGGGCGACACGCACGGCGCCAGCCCGGAGGTCGCCGCGAGCTACCTGGCGAACTGGTACTCGGCGAACGTCGCAGCCCCGGCCATTGCCTGTTTCGTCCTCCTGCACCGGGTGCCGGCCCTGACCCCGGCGACGATGTCCCTGCGCGTCCTCGACGGCGGCTGGTTCGACCAGACCGCGTTCCACCGACCGGCCATGACCGTCCTGGCGGATGACCCGATCGCGGGGGGCGCCACCGCCGGAGACGGGATGAATGCCCGGATCGGCGTGATCGGGGACGTCGCCGCGTTGCGCGGTCGCCTGGTCGAGGAGGTGCTCGCGCATCTCCAACCGTTCGTCGAGGAGCTGCGGGGACGGGTCCGGCTCGGCCTTCCGGCGCTGTGGGGGGCGGTAACCGCGCAGTGCGCCCGCGCCTTCCTGCTGACCGAGCGCGCGACCGGCGATCCCCACCTCGGCCGAGTGGAGGCCGACGCCTTCTTCTCCCGGGCCACACCCACCATCCGGGCCCGGCCCCGTTGGCACGAGTTCGTCCACCACGGCCGGCGGTACACCGGCATACGCCGTGGGTCGTGCTGCCTGGCCTACCGGCTTGGTGACGGCTACTGCACCTCATGTCCCTTTACTGGTGACCAGGATCGCGAGGAACGGCTGCGCGCCTGGATCGACACGCAGGGCAATGGAGGCCTTGCGGTCTGAGAGTCACCCGAAGCGCAGCCCGAGTATGCGCACGTACAGTAGTTACTCGCGAGATGCAAGCAAGATCTGTCGCTGAAACCCCCAGGGCGACGACAATGAGTAACGTTGACAACGCAAAACGATATACATGTGAGTTGAATCACAACAAGATGCACCTCCTCATCCACTACCGTCGGTAGCATCGGTGAGGAGGCTCACCGAGGTGGGACGCACCGCCTGGCGCGTCCCGCCGCACCGTGGGTCCGACCGGAGACGTCGCGAAGCGGGCGGCGTCGTTCTGCTCTTGGCGGAACGACGTGACGGAGTCATGGCTGGTCGGCCACGGTTGCATTAGACGTCTCCGCTGGACGGCCGGTACCTGCGCCGGTCCGCCGCCCACGACGATGTGGGCGGTGCCGGCGGGTAGGTTTCTGTTCGATGCGTGAGGACATGCCTCGGCGGAGCTAGCATGCGGATACCGGCTGTCGTGTGGTCGGTCGCAGCTCGAAGGAGCGCACATGTTCGAGAGATTCACCGACCGGGCACGTCGGGTCGTCGTCCTGGCCCAAGAAGAGGCCAGGATGCTCAACCACAACTACATCGGGACCGAGCACATCCTGCTCGGCCTGATCCACGAGGGTGAGGGCGTCGCCGCCAAGGCCCTCGAGTCCCTCGGCATCTCCCTTGAGGGTGTGCGGTCACAGGTCGAAGAGATCATCGGCCAGGGGCAGCAGGCACCGAGCGGGCACATCCCGTTCACGCCGCGCGCGAAGAAGGTCCTGGAGCTGTCGCTTCGGGAGGCGCTGCAGCTCGGTCACAACTACATCGGCACCGAGCACATCCTGTTGGGCCTGATCCGCGAGGGCGAGGGCGTCGCCGCCCAGGTGCTCGTCAAGCTGGGTGCGGACCTCAACCGGGTCCGCCAGCAGGTCATCCAGCTGCTGTCCGGTTACCAGGGCAAGGGCGAGACCGCCACGTCCGGCGCGCCCGCCGAGGGGACCCCGTCCACCTCCCTGGTGCTCGACCAGTTCGGCCGCAACCTCACCGCGGCCGCCCGCGAGTCCAAGCTCGACCCGGTCATCGGGCGCGAGAAGGAGATCGAGCGCGTCATGCAGGTGCTGTCGCGCCGCACCAAGAACAACCCCGTCCTCATCGGCGAGCCCGGCGTCGGCAAGACCGCCGTGGTCGAGGGGCTGGCGCAGGCGATCATCAAGGGCGAGGTGCCCGAGACCCTGAAGGACAAGCAGCTCTATACCCTCGACCTCGGCGCTCTGGTCGCCGGTTCCCGCTACCGCGGTGACTTCGAGGAACGGTTGAAGAAGGTCCTCAAGGAGATCCGGACCCGCGGCGACATCATCCTGTTCATCGACGAGCTGCACACGTTGGTCGGCGCGGGTGCGGCCGAGGGCGCCATCGACGCGGCGTCGATCCTCAAGCCCATGCTCGCCCGCGGTGAGCTGCAGACGATCGGCGCGACCACGCTCGACGAGTACCGCAAGCACCTGGAGAAGGACGCCGCTCTTGAGCGGCGGTTCCAGCCGATCCAGGTCGCGGAGCCGTCGGTGGCGCACACCATCGAGATCCTGAAGGGGCTGCGGGACCGGTACGAGGCGCACCACCGGGTCTCGATCACCGATGCCGCCCTGGTGGCGGCGGCCTCCCTGGCCGACCGGTACATCTCCGACCGGTTCCTGCCGGACAAGGCGATCGACCTGATCGACGAGGCCGGGTCCCGGATGCGCATCCGCCGGATGACCGCTCCGCCGGACCTGCGCGAGTTCGACGAGCGCATCGCCGCCGTCCGCCGGGACAAGGAGTCCGCGATCGACGCGCAGGACTTCGAGAAGGCCGCGTCGCTGCGCGACAAGGAGAAGACCCTGCTGGCCGAGAAGGCCAAGCGGGAGAAGGAGTGGAAGGCCGGCGACATGGACGTCGTCGCCGAGGTGGGCGACGAGGAGATCGCCGAGGTCCTCGCGATCTGGACGGGCATCCCGGTCTTCAAGCTCACCGAGGAGGAGACCGCGCGCCTGCTGCGCATGGAGGACGAGCTGCACAAGCGCGTCATCGGCCAGCAGCAGGCCATCAAGGCCGTCTCCCAGGCGATCCGACGCACCCGCGCCGGGCTGAAGGACCCGAAGCGCCCCGGCGGCTCGTTCATCTTCGCCGGCCCGTCCGGTGTCGGTAAGACCGAGCTGTCCAAGACTCTCGCCGAGTTCCTCTTCGGCGACGAGGACGCGCTCATCCAGCTCGACATGTCCGAGTACATGGAGAAGCACACCGTCTCGCGGCTGGTGGGCTCCCCGCCCGGCTACGTCGGCTACGAGGAGGGCGGCCAGCTCACCGAACGGGTCCGGCGCAAGCCGTTCTCGGTGGTGCTGTTCGACGAGGTCGAGAAGGCCCACCCCGACGTCTTCAACACGCTGCTGCAGATCCTGGAGGATGGTCGCCTGACCGACTCCCAGGGCCGGCTGGTCGACTTCAAGAACACCGTCCTGATCATGACGTCGAACCTGGGCACCCGGGACATCTCCAAGGGTCCCGGCATCGGGTTCGCCACCGGTCAGGGCGCCGTCGACTACGAGCGGATGAAGTCGAAGGTCCAGGACGAGCTCAAGCAGCACTTCCGGCCCGAGTTCCTCAACCGGATCGACGACATCATCGTCTTCCACCAGCTCTCCGAGAACGAGATCATCCAGATCGTCGATCTCATGCTGGCCCGGGTGGACGCGCAGCTGAAGAACAAGGACATGGCCCTCGAGTTGACGTCGGCCGCCAAGGCGCTTCTGGCGAAGAAGGGGTACGACCCGGTGCTGGGCGCCCGGCCACTGCGCCGGACGATCCAGCGGGAGATCGAGGACGTCCTGTCCGAGAAGATCCTCTACGGCACCCTCAAGCCGGGCGAGATCGTCGTCGGGGATGTCGAAGGCGACGGTGACGAGGCGAAGTTCGTCTTCCGCGGCGAGGCGAAGCCGAACCAGGTGCCCGATGCCCCGCCGGTCGATCTGGCCAAGTCCAGCGAGTAGGCGGTCGGGAATTCCGTGCCGCCTCCCGGGAGGCGGCCAGTCCGGTGACCCGGCGAGGGCCGGGCGCGATGGCCGGAGTAGCCCCGCGGCTGCTCCGGCCATCGCAGTCTCGGCCGCGTAGCCGGGCTGGTCGCTCCAGAGCTGGAACACGTTCGTTCTCTCACACATCGCTCGGCCGCACCGCTCGATCGGCGACCGGTAACGGAATATGGGAAAATGTCAGCCATCGGGTAACCATCTTGCCGGCCGGGGCACCCGGCGAGATCGGGTCCGGTTGCCGGCGCAGGCACGAGCACAGGCACAACTTCATCGCCCCGAGGACGATTCGGACTGCTGGTTCGGCGAACGGGAGAGCTCCGCTGGTGACTGGTAGTCCCGACGTCGCGCTCGGCGTTCACCTGACTTTCGGCTCCGATCCGGCCACGTCCATGGTCGTCTCGTGGCTGACCCGAACGGCCGTCCCTCGGCCCCAGGTACGGTTCGGTCCGGCGGCTGGCGGGTCTACCGGCTCGGTGACCGCGCTCACCCGTTCCTACACGGACGCCCTGACGAACGAGGTGGTCTTCGCCCACCATGCGCACCTGTCCGGACTCCTGCCGGCTGCCGACTACCGCTATGACGTGGGTCACGATGGGCGCTGGGGCTTGGCCCACGGGTCGTTCCGCACGGCTCCGCGGCATCGGGCCGCCTTCAGCTTCACCTGCTTCGGCGACCAGGGCACCGACGAGCCGCACGACCCGTACGGCTCGGCCGCGTCACGCCACGTGATAACCGGAGTGGAACGCCTCGCGCCGCTGTTCAACCTCGCGAACGGTGACCTGTCGTACGCCAACCAGCGCACGGATCCGGTTCGCGCCTGGTTCGACTGGTTCGCGATGATCAACGCCTCCGCCCGGTTCCGGCCGTGGATGCCCTGCAACGGCAACCATGAGACCGAGCGGGGCAACGGAGCTCTGGGGCTCGCCGCCTACCAGACCTACTTCGCCCTTCCCCAGCACGACGAGGAGGCCTACCTCGCCGGGCTCTGGTACGCGTTCACCGTCGGCGGCGTGCGGTTCGTCATGCTCAGCGCCGCCGACGTCTGCTATCAGGACAGCGGGCGAGTCTACCTCCATGGGTACAGCGCCGGCCGGCAGACCTCCTGGTTGAGACAGACCCTCAAACAGGCCCGCGCCGATCCCGGTATCGACTGGATCGTCGTCGGCATGCACCACGCCGCGGTGTCGACCGCGGCGGAGCACAACGGCGCCGACCTCGGTATCCGGGAGGAATGGCTGCCATTGTTCGACACCTACGAGGTGGATCTGGTGCTCTGCGGCCACGAGCACCACTACGAGCGCACTCATCCGCTGCGCGGGGTCGTGCCGGACAGCGCGACCCGGACTCCCCGCCCGGTCCCCGGCGCGACGACGCCCGCCCGGAAGACCGCTGACGGAGCGGGCGCCGCGGCCGGTGACGGGGCCGGTGACCTGCTCGACACCTCGGCGGGCACCGTTCACCTGCTCGTGGGCACCGGAGGATCCTCGTCGCCGCCGCGCACGCACTGTTCGATCCACCCGCCTGCTGGGTCATCGTCGGCGTGCACGAACAGGATCCCGGCCGGGGGCATCGCCAATCGGTCCGGGCGAGAGAGGACGCGCCCTGGCTCGCCTTCCGGGCGCCGGAGCATCCGTATGCCTTCGCGGCTTTCGAGGTGGATCCAGGTGAACCGGGCGGCTCGACGAGCATCCGGGTGACCGTGTACGACTCCAGTGCACCGGCGCCGGTCCCGTTCGACCGGTTCACCCTCGTCCGGCCGCGCGCCGACGCGGCCGTGCCCACCACCTGACCGGCCACCCGACCGAGAAGCCGTCGGACGGTGCGAAGCGGGCCGGTTCTGATCGCCCTTCCGGCGGGAGCTCAGGAATCGTGCCACGACCATGACAACCTCGATCTCGACCGAAGGGTAGCTGTTCAGCTCGGGTGAGAGGCCCTGCGCTTGTGTTTGCGCAGGCCGGGGTGGCCGTCGGCGGGTATCGGGTGTGCTGTCCGCGGGCGGCTCGGTGGGGCGGGGTCGTCAGCCG